>JAOTZB010000428.1 GCA_029861625.1 Acidimicrobiia bacterium | reverse complement strand
GATCTCTCGCGCCGCCCTGATGCGCCGATCGATCAGGCCTCGATGAGCTCGACATCGTGACCCGCCTGCTCGAGTGCGACACGCACGTGGTCGATGTGATCGGGTCCCATCGTCTCGAGGAGCAGATCGATGTCGCTTCGCCGGCCGAGCACGCCGGACAGGCGGTGGTGGCCGATCTCGACCACGTTCGCCCGCTCGACGGCGACGATCGCTGTCACGCCCGCGAGATTGCCGGGTGTGTCGTCGACGGTGACCCGCAGCCGAACGAGGCGGCCACTGCGCACGAGGTGACGCATCGTGACCTCGGAGAGCACGCGTAGGTCGATGTTTCCGCCCGACAAGACGATGCCGACCCGCCGGCCGGTGAACCGGTCGGGATGTTCCAGCAGCGCAGCCAGCGACGCGGCTCCGGCTCCTTCGGCGACCATCTTCTCGATCTCGAGGTAGATCCCGACGGCGTTCTCGATGGTGCCTTCGCCGACAGTGACCATGTCGTCGACGAGCCGGCGGGCCAGCTCGAGCGTGAGCTCACTCGGCGCCTTGACGGCGATCCCCTCCGCCACGGTCGACTCGGCGGTCGGCACGGTCGGCTCACCCGCGAGCGCCTGGATCATCCCAGGGAACGCTTCGGTCTGTACGCCGATGATCTCGATGCCCGGGCTGAGGTGCTTCGTCGCCACCGCCATCCCGCCGAGCAGGCCACCGCCGCCGACCGGGACGACGATCACCTCGAGATCGTGGAAGTCCTGGAGCATCTCGAGCCCGACGGTGCCCTGCCCCGCGATGACGTCATGGTCGTCGAAGGGCGGCACGAGCGTGCTGCCCCGGGCCGCGAGCTCGTCGGCCCGTGCCATCGAGTCGCCGAGACGCTGTCCGCTGAGCTCGACCTCGGCCCCGAGCGCCGTCGTGTTGTGCACCTTCGTGAACGGTGTCGACTCGGGCATCACGATCGTGACCGGCACGCCGAGCTCTCGACAGGCATGGGCGAGGCCCTGGGCATGGTTTCCCGCCGACGCGGCGACGACCCCACGCCGTCGTTGATCGGGCGTGAGGGTCAACACGCGGTTCCGTGCGCCGCGGTCCTTGAACGACGCGGTGAACTGGAGGTTCTCGAACTTGATGAACACCTCGGCTCCGGTGAGCTCGGAGACGGTCTGCGAGTGCTTGCAGGGCGTGCGGGCGATGCCGTGGTCCAACCGGTCGGCGGCGGCGGTCACGTCGTCGAAGGTGACCGGCAGAGGTGACACGGGCGCGACAGTAGTGCGGAGCTGGCTCCGACGGCGCTGCGATCCCTACCCTGGGTTCATGACCGAAGTCGTGATCGTCGAAGCAGTCCGAAGCCCTGTCGGCAAGCGCAACGGGGGCCTGTCGACCTTCCACTCGACCGAGTTGCTGGGCGCGGTACAGCGCGAGCTCATCGACCGTTCGGGCATCGAACCGAGCGAGGTCGGACAGGTCGTCGGTGGCTGCGTCGGCCAGGTCGGCATGCAGACGATGAACGTTGCTCGGAACTCCTGGCTCGCCGCCGGGCTGCCACTCGAGGTTGCAGCCACCACCGTCGACGCGCAGTGCGGGAGCTCGCAGCAGGCGACCAACTTGGCGTCGGCGCTGGTCGGATCGGGTGTCGTCGACGTCGCCGTAGCCTGCGGCGTCGAGAACATGAGCAAGGTCCCGATGGGCTCGTCGATTCCCAAGGACCGCTTCGTCGGCAAGGCCGTGAACCGGTCCTACTGGGAGCACTACGAGCTCACGAGTCAGTTCGAGGGCGCCGAGCGCATCGCTGACGAGTGGGGCATCACGCGTGCCGACGCCGACGGGTTCGGCAAGCTGTCCCAGGACCGCGCCGCGACCGCATGGGCCGAAGACCGCTTCGGGACCCAGATCGTGGGGCTCGACGCGCCGGTCGAGGATGAAGACGGCACGCGCACCGGCGAGACGGTGCGCATCACGCGCGACGAGGGGCTCCGGGAGACCACGCTCGACGGGCTCGCGCAGCTCCAGCCCGTCGCTCGTGAGGACGGCGTGCACACTGCGGGCTCGGCATCGCAGATCTCCGACGGCGCGGGCGCGGTGTTGATGACAACTCGTGAGCGGGCCGACCAGCTCGGCCTCCGACCGATCGCCCGCATCGTCGACACCTGCCTGGTGGGCTCGGACCCGGTCCTCATGCTCACGGGGCCCATCACGGCGACGCGCCGGCTGCTCGAACGCAACGGCATGACAATGGCTGACATCGACCTGGTCGAGATCAACGAGGCGTTCGCATCGGTGGTGCTCGCGTGGGAGAGGGAGCTCGCCCCCGACATGGACACGGTCAACCCGAACGGCGGCGCCATCGCACTCGGCCACCCGCTCGGCGCGACCGGAGCGGTTCTGCTCACCAAGGCCGTCCACGAGCTGCACCGCAGCGACACACAGACGGCACTCGTGACCATGTGCTGTGGCGGTGGCCTCGGCACCGGCACGCTCGTCGAGCGGATCTGACCGCGGGCGGCGCGCCGTCGCGCCCGCTGCTAGTTCACCTGGCGTTCGTGGCCGTCCCAGTAGGGCCCACGGAGCTTGTACTTCTGGAGCTTGCCGGTGGCCGTGCGGGCGAGCTCGTCGCGGAACTCGACCGACGTCGGGCACTTGAAGTGCGCCAGTCGGTCACGGCAGTGATCGATGATCTCGGTCTCGGTTGCGGCCGCGCCCGGCGCCAGCACGACCAGCGCCTTCACGGTCTCGCCC
>JAOTZB010000123.1 GCA_029861625.1 Acidimicrobiia bacterium | reverse complement strand
GCGAGCGCGATGCCGAGGGCCATCTTCTCGGCCGGGCGACTCCGTTGCGTCACGACCGAGCTGTCCAGTGTGGGTCCTGGCGTCATATCGCCCCCCTGTTCACAATGGAACAACCAGTCCATCACGCCGACGGGCCGCTGTCCATGGGCCGGTCACACGGCCCGCCCCACCGTCAGGTGAGCCGATGCCGGAGAGGTCGGCCCTCGAGCGTGGCGACCAGGTTCGTGTAGTCGCCGCGACGCAGATCGGCGTTGAGGACGAGGTCGGCCTGGGCCGCGTGTGGCGTCAGCACCACGTTGGCGCGAGGGTCCGCGGCGAGGACGACCAGTGGGTTGTCGGACCGCACCGGCTCCCAGCGGTAACCATCGGTCGCGACCCCGGCGAGGTGGCCCGACGTGTAGCCCTGGGCCACGGCCTCCTCGTCGAGCAGGGTGCTCGCGCCGGCGCTGATCAGGAACGACCCCGGCCGCATCCTCGCCACGAACCCGGCGTCGGCGATGCCCTCGGTCTCGGGCGAATGGGGCAACAAGAGACACACGAAGTCGCTGCGCGCCAACAGCTCGTCGAGGGCCGCATACGACACGCCGAGCCGGCCCTCGATCCAGTCCGGCAGCCGGTTCCTGCGGTTGTACAGCAGGGTGCAGTCGAAGATACGGAGCAGGCGGGCGACCTCGGTGCCGATCTCACCGAGGCCGACGATGCCGACCGTGCTGTCGCGGATCTGCCGGATGCCGGTGCGACCCGACCAGTTGATGGCGAAGGTGTCGGCGTCGGATCGCTGCGGTGGGCCCCACTCGTCCCCCGCCGCGACCACCACGTCGGAACCCTCACGCGCTCGCTTGGCCAGGGTGAGCATCTGCATCACCACGTGCTCGGCGACCATCGAGCTGTGCGGAACCGGCCAGGTGCACACCGGGACATCGGCGGCGTCGGCCGCGTCGAGATCGATGTCGTGCGCCTGTGATCCGAGGCGCTGGATCAGTTGCAGCCCCCGGCCCGCGTCGATGATCCGGCTGTCGATGACTCCCGACCGTTCGGAGATCAAGAACTCGGCCTCGGCCACGGCCGCGCAGATCTCGTCGGTCGAGGGCGAGACGAGCATCATGACGTCCAGCTCGTCGGGCGCGGCCTCGAGCGCGAGTCGCTGGTGGATGGGCGGCCGGCTGGTGACGAAGACGGTGGGGTGGCCGGTCAACCTCGAGCCCGCTTCATGTGATCGGCCACTCCGATTCGATGCCCTCGACACCCGCCCGCTCGGCAACAGCATGGAATCGGCCGCGGACGTCGTCGAGGATGGCGGCCTCGTCCATGGTGAGCACCTTCCGGCCCTGCATCACGATTCGGCCGTCGATCACCACGGTGTCGACGTCGCCGCCCTGGGCCGCGAACACCACTGTGGCGACCGGATTCCACACCGGCTGGAGATGCGGCGCGTCGGTGTCGATCGTGATGAAGTCGGCCTTCTTGCCCGCTTCGATCGACCCGACCTGGTCGTCGATGCCGAGGGCTCGGGCGCCGTTCAGCGTCGCCATCTCGAGCACGGTCTCCGATCCCAGCCCCAGGCGGGAACCGGCCCGCCCCCGGGCGATGTGGCAGGCGATGCGCAGATCGCGCAGCAGGTCGGAGTTGGCGTTCGACGGGGCGCCGTCGCACCCCATCGCCACGTTCACGCCGGCGGCGAGCATGTCGCCGACCGGAGCAGCCGGCCAGGCCGCCGCCGCGTTGTTGCCAGGATTGTGCGACACGGTGGTGCCGGTGGCGGCGAGGAGCCGGTGGTCTGCATCGTCGGCGATGGTGCAGTGGGCCAGAACGGTGCGAGGCCCGAGCAGCCCGTGGCCGTGCGCGAACTCGATGTGGCTCCGGTAGCCCTGCTCGCGGGCGTAGTCGTTGTCGGGCGGGAACTCGGCCAGGTGGATCGTGATGCCCATGTCTCGTTCGCGGGCCACCTCGGACACTTCGTCGTAGAGCGTCGGGTTGCCGGCCGGCTCGGCCGAACGACAGCCGAACCAGACCTGGAGGCGCCCGTCGCCGGCGCCGTCCCAACGGTCGTGGGCGGCGATGGTCCCCTCGATCGACGACTCCCTCGTCTGCCACATGCCCATGTGCCAACCGAGCTCGTCGCGCTTCTCGGGGCTCACATCCATGGCGATCTTGCCGAGCGCCGCGCGGATGCCGGACTCCACGCACATTTCGGCGATGCCGTCGAAGCCGTACTGCTCCGCGAGCAGGCACTCGACGAAGCCGGTGGTGCCGGACTTGATCATCTCGAGGACGCACAGCGAGGCGCTGGCCAGGCCGTCCTCCTCGGTGTAGGAGCCCTGGAGCGGGAAGATCCGCCCGAACAACCACTCCGAGAAGTCACCGAGCCGTTTGCCCTCCGACACGCCTCGGAGCATGCACTGGGCCGTGTGCACATGGGTGTTGACGAGACCCGGCAACACGATGTGACCGCGGAGGTCGATCTCGTCGTGATCCGAGTGGCCGGCGAGAAGATCGGCAGTCTTGCCGACGGCCTCGATGCGGTCACCGCTCACCACCACGGCCCCATCGTCGATGATCTCGCGCCGGTCGTTCATCGTGAGGACGGTGGCGTGGGTGAAGATCATGACGCTCCTGGGCCGGGCGGTGCGGTCACTCTACTCACGCCGGATGGCCGGCTTCGAGGAGGCATCGTCGATCGCCCAGTGCACGGAGGGACGCCGCTGTTGTCGCAGCCGCGGCCGGTCGGGCTGCACTACGATCGTGGGAATGGGAGACGAGAAGGAAGCTGTCGTCGAGCGGACGACAGCACCTCACGTCCAGCCCGATACCCGTCGAACCGAGACGTCCTCCGCTGCGGGATCGCTGCTCGCGGTGCAGCGTGCAGCCGGAAACCGGGCCGCCTCACGGCTCGCGGCCGAACATACCCGTGTGACGGTGCAGAGCCTCTCGAACGACGAGCTGATCCGGCGGTTCGTCACCTACCGCTCGGGTGCCAACACGATCAACAACTACACGCCGCGCGACAAGGACACCCGGGGGGCAAAGAAGGGCCTCTCGACGATGGAGAACGAGGCCGACTACCTCGGGCAGAAGGCGCAGGTCATCGAGACGGACGATCTCGGTGACGACCTCGCTGCGGTTCGCAACGGCGTCGGCCAGAACGACTCGCACGTCTCGATCGTGCCCAGCGACGATGCCGACGACGCCAAGCTCGTCGAGTGGGCCTCGGCAAAGGGCCAGGAGGACATCGAGCACGACCTGTCCGCGGCCGTCATGGCGGCCAGGACCGGCGAGGTCAGGCGACCCAAGGTTCCGAAGAAGAAGAAGAAGTAGGCGAGTAGTGACCCAGGACGATCGGGCGCCTCATGCCTGGTGATGTCGACCAGCTCTACCCGGGCCTCGACCCGACGTCGCTGCCTCGCGAGCTGATCGAGCGGCTGCCCCGGCACAAGGACGACATCGAGCGCGTCGAATCGCTCGTCGAGATTGGGTATCCCGACAACGCCGCCGCCCTCCCCTATCTCGCGCAGTGGCTCCAGGACGCCAACTGGCCGGTGGCCCGACCGGTCGCGAGCTACTTCGCCCGCCTGGGGTGGGCGCTCCTCCCCGTCGTGCGCACGGTGCTCCGGGGCGACGACGAGGCCTGGGCGTACTGGATGCTCGTTCTCGTCGTCGACGAGCTCGACGACGATCTCGTGCGTGAGCTCGAAGCCGACATCGCCCCGTGGGCCACCGCGGGCGGCGGCGAAGGCGTCGACGAGGTCGCCGAGGCCCTTCTCGCCCGCATCTGACCGTCAGGCCAAGGCTCGGCTCCGGTCCTGATCGGACCGTTGTCACGTCAGCCGGCGACGTCGATCACGATCTTGCCGATGTTGGCGTTGGCCTCCATGCGCTCGTGCGCGGCGATGATGTCGTCGAGCGCGAAACGGGTGTCGATGACCGGCTTCAGCGAACCGTCGTCGAATCGGGGAAGCATCTCCGCCGCGAACCGCTGCGTGACGGCGATCTTCTCCTCGATGGGCCGCGCCCGCAGCACGGTTCCGGTGAGCGACGCCCGCTTCGGCAGCATGGCCGCGAGGTCGAAGGTGGCCTGACCGCCACCCATCAGGCCGACCTGTACGATTCGACCGCCCACTCGCACGCTCGCGACATTGCGGTCGAGGTAGTCGCCGCCGATCACATCGAGGACGACATCGACCCCGGTCCCGTCCGTGGTCTCGGCAACTGCGGCGGCGAAGTCATCGGTCGTGTAGTCGACCGCGACATCGGCGCCCAGGGCCCGGCAGGCGCCGACCTTCCCCGACGACGCGGTCACGATGATCCTCGCTCCGATCGCCTTGCAGATCTGGATCGCCGCGGTCCCGACCCCCGATGCCCCGGCATGCACGAGTGCTGTTCGTCCCGACGTGAGCCCTCCCTGCAACACGAGCGCGTCCCATGCGGTGATGAAGACCTCGGGGATGGCGGCGGCGTCGGCCAGGTCGACCGAGGCCGGGATGCGAAGCGTCTGGCGCTCGTGGACGGCGAGCTGCTCGGCGTAGGCACCGCCGGAGACGATGCCCATGACCTCGTCGCCCACGGCCCGACTGACGACGCGTTCACCAACTGCGACGACCCGGCCCGAGTACTCGAGGCCCGGGATCTCGTGTTCCGTCGGTGGCCCCGGATAGAAGCCCATGCGCTGCAACGTGTCGGCCCGGTTCAACGCGGTGGCCACGACGTCGACGACGATCTCTTCGGGGCCGGCTGTGGGCTCGGGCACGTCGTCGACGGTGAGGACCTCGGGCCCGCCGTGTTCACGTAGTACTACTGCGCGCATACGGCTGCTCCTCGATGTCGTCGCGGGTCGGTCAGGGCAGCTTCGCACCCGCCGGTCGGCGGTGCCACCGGACGGTGAACGGCCCAGCCGGTGATCAGTGCGGCTTGGAGAAGAGCACCCCTCGTTCCTCGAGCTCGGCCAGTCGGGAGGCACCGAGACCCAACATGTCGACCAGCACCTCTCGGTTGTGCTCGCCGAGCGCAGGCGCGACGTGGTCGTCGGGGGGCAGCGGGTCACTGCTCTTGAACGGGAAGCCCGGAACGGCGACCGGCCCGGCGATGGGGTCGTCGACCGTTCGCACGAGGCCGCGCTCGACGAAGTGCGGGTGGTGCAGGGTGTCGCGCGGCGACAGCGCAGGCCCGCACGGCACCCGCTCGGCCTCGAGTGCGGCCAGTACCTCGGCGTCGGTCGCGAACGCCGACATCCACGACTCGATGATCTGGGTGAGCGCCACCCGATGCTCGATGCGGTTGGGGTTGGTCGAGAACCTCGGGTCCTCGGCCAGCTCGGGCCTGCCGATGGCGGCCCACAGGTTCTTCATCTGCCATTCGGTACAGAGGATCACGATCCACCCATCGGGCCCGCGGAACGACCCGGCGGGTGACAACGAGGGGTAGTCGCGGCCCTGGCGGATGGCGTCGAACGTCTCGTCCATCGACACGGCGTGCACGGCGTGCTCGTGCATGTGGAAGAGCGAGTCGACCATGGCGATGTCGAGGTGGGTGCCCCGACCGGTCCGTTCCCGGTGGAAAAGAGCGTGGCCGATGGCGGCGAAGGCGTGCGCGCCGGCGTTGGTGTCGGCGATGCCGCTGCCGACGAAGGTCGGGGGCCCGTCGGGCTCGCCGGTCATGTGCATCATCCCCGCGTACCCCTGGGCGATGAGGTCGAAGCACGGCCGGTCCGACAGTGCACCGGTCTGCCCGAATCCCGACACCGATGCCATGATCAGATCGGGTCTGCGAGCGCTGAGCGTCTCGTAGTCGAGGCCGCGGCGGGCCAGGACACCCGGGCTGTAGTTCTCGACGACCACGTCGACGTGATCGGCGAGATCCCTGACGATGGCTGCTCCCTCGTCGGCGTTCATGTCGATGCACAGGCTGCGCTTGCCTCGATTCTGCTGGATGTGCGCGCCCGATCGCCGGTTGATCCGGGGCCGGCTCGATCGGTTCGGGTCACCGAATGGGGGCTGTTCAACCTTGATGACATCGGCGCCGAGCTCGACGAGCATTCGCGTGCACGCCGGCCCGGCCAGATAGCGCGTCACGTCGAGCACCGTGACGCCCTCGAGCCAGCCCGACCCGTCGTTCATCGCTGCTCTCCTCCGTCGGCAAGCCGTCGTTCCGGTCGACGCGTCCGGGCAGCTTCGCACCCGCCGCCACCAGGTGCCACCATGCCCCATGGACCCAGCAACCGCCGTCGAACGGATCACCGTCGAACGAGACTCCGGCATCACCGTCGTGTTCGGCGACGGCGTCGAGTGTGGCTTCGACCTGGAGGAGCTGCGCGTCAACTGCCCCTGCGCCACCTGCCGCACCGAACGCGAACGTGGCGATCTCCCGTGGCCGAAGCCGACCAGCCCCCGGCCCCTCACCGTGGTCGACGCCCAGCTCGTGGGCGCGTGGGGCCTCGGCATCACATGGAACGACCAGCACGGGACGGGCATCTACCCGTGGGAGTCGCTCCGGGCGTGGTGCGACAACGACGGCCCGCAGCTCGGCGCCGACTCCGGTTTCGACGCGTCGTAGCGACGCTCAGCCGTCGATCGTGACGGTCCAAGCGGCGACGCGCTCGTCGATGTTGCCGATCAGCACTGCGCCGCCGTCGATGGCCGAGACGTTGTACACGTCCTCGTCGACATCGGCGGTGACCAGCTGGTCGGGGCGGAAGAGCTCCCACTCGTCGAGGCCGCTCGAGACGGCGACGAGCGGGTCGTCGCTGACCAGGCCGTAGACCGTTCCGACGACGATGTAGCCGTCGTCGACGGCCGCGATGTCGAAGAGGTCGGCGGTGAGGGTTCCGAGGATGTCGCCCTCGACCCGTTCCCAGGTCAGGCCGTCGCTCGAGCGGGCCACGGCAGGTGACGGCGTCTCGCCGGTCGTGTCGGTTCCGGCGAGCACGAAGCCGTCGCCGGTGGCAGAGATCCCCCATGCAGTCACGCCCTCGAGCCCGACCGGTGAGAGCTGTCGGAAGGACTGCGCGCCGTCGTCGGAGGACCAGTAACCGCTGGTGGGCAGCTCGTCGGCGAACGTGGCCGTGATGGCGAGCACCTGGCCGTCGTGTTCGGCCAACGAGTATGCGATGCCGGAGTCGCCGAGCACGCCCGGCGCCAGGGCGAGGCCCCATTGGAGGCCGTTGTCGGACCGCAACACCGCGGGCTGGCTGTCGCCCGTCTCGGGGAAGTAGACCTCGCCGGTGCCGAGATAGCCGCCGGTGTCGATGTCGATGGCGTCGTAGAGATACCCGATGCCGACCGGGATGTCCACGGCGCCGATGCTGGGGGTTGCGCCGATCGAACCGTTGAACACGTCGCTGGCCCACACCTCGGTGCCGACAGCGGTGGTGTCGTCGGCCGTGCCGGCGACGTACGCCACACCATCGCGGGTGTAGACCCCGGACACGAAGGCCTCGGACGGCGCGAACTCCTGCGCCGATCCCACCCGGAGGTCATCGGCGGTGACACCCCCGCCCAGGAGCACGCCGATCACGCCCAGCGCGACGAACCCGACAACCGCCACGCCGACCGCGACGAATGCCCACCGGAGTCGGTTGGATCCGCCGCTCGACGTACCGCCGCCGACTGGCGGCAACGGCGCCGACGACTGTCCCGGCAACGGCTGCACGGCGGGCGGAGCAGGGGGCGGCGCTGGTGGCGTCGACACGAAGCCGGGCTCGGGCGCCACGGGAGGAGGCATCTCGATCGACGGAGGGAACTGTTGGCCCAGATCCGTCGACTCGGCGGGAGGCAGCTGCTCGGATGCCCACGGCGTCTCGGCGGGAGGCAGCTGCTCCGGAGCCCACGGCGTCTCGGCGGGAGGCAGCTGCTCGGATGCCCGCGCCGTTTCGTCAGGTGGCGTCGGCTCCGATGCCCACATCGTCTCCTGAGGCCGCGGGTCGTGCTCGACGCCCTCCGGGGCCACGTAGTCGGGGTGCTTCTCGGGCGGATACCACTTGCCGTTCGACGCCTGCCACCAGCCGTCGTCCTCGGGCGCGTCGCTCATCTCAGTCCTCTGTTGCCGCACGCTCTCGTAATTCGTACTTCAACACCTTGCCACTTGCGTTCAGGGGAAGCGCGTCTATCACCGCCACCTGCCGCGGGACCTTGTAGTTGGCCATTCGCTCCCGGGCCCAGGCGATGATCTGTTCCGGGTCGGGTTCAGCGCCCGGGGCCGCGACGACGAATGCGGCCCCCACCTCGCCGAGCCGATCATCGGCGATGCCGACCACCGCAACCTGCCCGATGTCGTCGTGGGCGAGCAGCACGTTTTCGATCTCGGCCGGATACGCGTTGAACCCGCCCACGATGTACATGTCCTTCTTGCGATCGGTGATGTCGATGTAGCCGCGGTCGTCCATGACTCCGATATCGCCGGTGTGCAGCCAACCATCGGCGTCGATGGCTTCGGCGGTCTGTTCTGGGTCGTCGAGATAGCCGGCCATGACGTTGTAGCCGCGCACGACGATCTCGCCCGGTTCACCTCGCGGCACCTCTCGACCGTCGTCATCGACGATACGCACCTCGACGTCGGGAATCGCCCGGCCCGATGTCGTGGCGATCGTCTCGGCATCGTCGTCGTGGCGGCACATGGTGGCGACGCCCGAGCTCTCGGTGAGCCCGTAACCGGTGACGACCGTCTCGAACCCGAGCGTCGAACGCATGTCGTGGATCAGCTGGACGGGTATCGCGGCTGCGCCGGTCACGGCGAGACGCAGGCTGGTGAGATCGAAGTCGTCGAGGTCGGTGTGGTTGAGGATCGTCTGGTAAATGGCAGGTGGCCCCGGCAACATCGAGATCTGCTCCTCGGGAATCCGCGCCATCACACTCGGCACGTCGAACACTGCATGCGGGACGATCGTCGCCCCCTTCAGCAGGCAGGCGAGGATTCCGGCGTTCAACCCGAACGAGTGGAAGAACGGATTGACGACCAGGTATCGATCGCCGGCCCGGAGCCCCACGACGGTGGCCCAGCTGTCGTAGGCGCGACAGATCGCCGAGTTGCGGAGCATCGCGCCCTTGGGTGCTCCCGTCGTGCCCGACGTGAACAAGATGAGACAGAGATCGTCACCGTCGACCGCGCCGCCACGCTCGGCCCGGGCGTCATCGGTGATCGTGTCGGCGCGGACCATGAAGTCCCCGAACGAGGTCGTGCCCGGCGGCACGCTGCCGCGGAGCACGACGATCTCGCCCACGTGCACATCGGCGGCAGCGAGCAACCCGACGTAGTCGGTGTCGAGGAAGTCGCTCACCGTGAACAGCAGGTCGACGTTCGCCTTGTCGAGTACATAGCCGGCCTCGGCCCCCTTGAACCGGGTGTTGATCGGGACCACTACTGCACCCACGCTGAAGGCACCGAGCGCGACCACGGCCCACTCCCGGATGTTCGGGGCCCAGATCGCGATGCGGTCGCCGGGACCCAGACCGCTCGCCATCAACGCACGCCCGGCGCGATGCGCGTGCTCACGCAGCTCCACGAAGTTCCATCGCACGTCGCCGTCGACCATCGCCTCGAGCCGGCCGAACTGTTCGGCGGCCCGGTCGAGGAGCACCGCGATCGTGGCCGGCCGTTCAGTCACCCGGGTCGGCCTTCAGCCGCTTCGCCGACTCCTTCGCCGCACCGTTGAAGACGCCTCGGGCCATGAGCGAGAGCTCGGTGTCGCGTCGTGCGTTGTACACCTCGACGCGTGCGCCGTGAACCTCGGGATCGTCGGGCGCTGCAGCCAGCGCGAACTCGATGAGGTGACAGGCCAGCCGGTGGTCGCCGTCGTCGCTGCGGGCCCGGGCCGAGGCCACCAGTGCCTCGACGCCACCGGCGAGCGACGCGAGCTCGCCACCGAGCGCACGATCGGCTGCGGGCTTGAGATGGGCCGGGTTGCCGTCCCACCACCCGCCGTACTGGCGGTAGACGTTGCGGACGACGAACTCGGGTTCGTCGTAGAGCGCCATGAGATAGGGCTTGCCCGCCAGGTCGGCGGGCACCGTCACATCGTGCACGATCTGGTCGAGCGTTGCTCCGTCGTTCATCATCGCCAATGTCGCCTCGACCAGGTGTTCCAGCGCCGAGGCGGTGTCGCCGAGCACGGTCGCGATGCGTTCGGGACCCATCACCGGCAAGCCGTGGGCCGGCAGGATCATGTCTGGGTCGAGCGCCACCATCGCCCGCAATGCGGCCGCCCACTCGCTCGGGTAGCGCTGC
>JAOTZB010000122.1 GCA_029861625.1 Acidimicrobiia bacterium | reverse complement strand
GATATCGGCGTACCAGCACGGATCGCCGTCGAGCACCTGCACGATGTCGAGCTCTCCGAGCACACGTCGGATGGATCGTTCTCCTGCGTCGAACCGGGTGGTGAGCCGACCTGCGACGGTCCGGCGCCACGCAGAGTGGAGTACCTGTCGCTTGCCGGCGACGACCGGAATGGCGGCGTCGGCTCGGCCGATCGCTCCGACGATGGAGCGGACGGCGGGCGCACCTGTCGCCGGATGGTCGCATGCCAAGACCGCGACCGTGGGCTCCCGAGCGTGCTCCAGTGCCGTGATGAGTCCCCCGAGCGGCCCTTCTCCCGGCCACGCGTCGCCAACGAAGTCGGCCCCGAGGTCGCGGATGCGCTCCTGGTCACCTCCGACGACGAAGACCTCGGCTGCGCCGGCTTCGTGGAGGGCTGCGAGCGCCGTCTCGATGAGCAACCGGTCGCCGACCGTCGCGAACGCCTTGTCGGTGCCGAATCGCGTGCTGGCGCCGCCGCACAACACGGCACCGGAAAATCGCGGTGTCATGTCAGGCGACGTCGGGACCTGACTCCGGGCGGAGATCGACCCGATCCGCGCTCGGACCGCGGCCAGGCATCATCCGATCTCGCGATCTGACGACCAGGTCGGGTCGAGCTGTCGCAGGAAGAGTGCGCAGCGCTGCTCCTCGTCGGCTTCGCCGATGGCTTCGGCCTGGCGTTCGAGTCCGGCGAGCGCACCGAGGAAACCTCGATTCGATGGATGCTCCCAGCGCACGTGGCCCGATCCGCGCCAACCGCTCTGGCGCAGCCGATCGAGCCCACGGTGATACCCGACCCGGAAACAGGCGTAGGCCTCGACATCGTCGCGGGCGAGCTCACCGAGCGCCGTCCAGCCGTCGAGCGACGCAGGCCAGCGGGCCACCACCGCAGCAACGGCGTCGCGGCGCTCGTCGACGGGCTGACCGAGAGCGGCCTCCAGCGCGGCGCGCACGTCGGCGGGCTCGGGGTCGAGCACGGTCTCCGGTGGTCCGGACGGGGTCATATGGACTGGAGCGTCGCTCATCTGGGCACTCTACCTGCGCCGTTCGGCCCAGGATGCCCCAGGGCACCCCACTCTGCGCACTAGCCTCGTCGCATGCTTCCTGAGTGGATGGACGTCACGTTCCTCGAGCGGATGTCATGGGCAGTGCTCGTGTTGTTGGCTCTGCTCATGTTGTTCACCGTCCGCCTCATCAAGGCAGCCGTTCTCCAGGTCGTGTTGTTGATGATGTTGCTCGGCGTGGGTATCACGGTCTGGGTGTACCGCGACGACCTCAGCGAGTGCCGGACGACGTGCAGCTGCTCACTGCTCGGAATCGAAGTCGACTTCAGCGAGTCGGCGCAACGGGCATGTGACACCCTCAACCGTCAGTGACACTGCGCCGGCGGGCGGCACTGTGCCTCACGAAGAGGGCGAAGCCATCGGGATGTGACAGATGAGCGCCATGAGCGGCGCCCTCGATCGTCGTGAGCTCGGCGCCGGCAATGTCGTCGGCCAGGGAGCGAGCGCCCAGGCGATGTCGATCGGTTGCGTTCGATCCGTGGCCGACCGTGACGGGACCCGCCAGCCGGCTCGGATCGTACGGCTTCGTACGGCCCAGCCCGTCGAGGTCGCCGAGCAGAGCCGCACCTTCGGCGCGGCGGCGGGCGCGCACGTCCGGGCGTAGCCGAGACCACACGTCGCGGCCGATCATCCGGGTGAGGAACCACTCGGCCGCGGCCGCAGGGTCCTCCGGATGGCGCCGGTCACCGCGGTCTTCGCCGGCACCCGATCGGTCGATCCACGGCGTCGGGGGCTCGTAGAGCGCGAGCGACGCGATTCGCTCGGGGTACTCCTGGGCGGTGAGAAGGGCCACCACCCCGCCGAAGCTGTGCCCGACCACAATCGAGGGACGGGGTCCGATGATCCTGGCGAGATCGGCTGCATGGCGGGTGACGTCGGGGCTTGCGCCGACATCGAGGCTCGCGTTGTAGCCGCGTCGGTCGTAGGTGACGACGGGGAACTCCGGCAGCCGGCGACGAACGCGATAGAAGCTCTCGCCGCGGTCCATCGCGCCGTGCACGAAGACGATCGGAGGGAGCGTCGGGTCGGTACCGCTGCGACATTCGACCGCGAGCTGCGTGGTTGCATCGTCCGATTCGAGCGAACTCACCGCCGCGTCACGGCACCCTGACGACTCGCAACACGTCGGTGGTGCGCGCCTGGTGATCGATGCCGGCCAGAACGGCGACGAGGTCACCGCTTCGAATCCATCCCGCGTCCCGGGACTGCGCAACCGCGCGCTTGACCCTGTCCTCGTAGGTGCCGTCGTGCTCGAGGAGGTACGGCGTGACCCCCCAGCTCAGCGCGAGCTGCTGGACGGTGCGTTCGTCGACACTGAAACCGAGGATCTTGGCCTTCGGGCGGAACCGCGCCATCGACCGGACCGTGAAACCGGAACCCGAGATGCAGATCAGCGTGCTGATGTCGAGCTCGTCTGCCGCGCGCCATGCCGCGTGCGTCATCGCATCGGTCACGGATCCGGCCGTGTCCGACTCGCCGGTGAGTCGGAGCTCGGACAGCCGCTGACCCCATCGTTCGTGGTCGAACTCCTCGTCGGCTCGCCGGGCCAGCTCCGCCATGGTGTGGACGACGAGGGCGGGATCCTGACCGATGGCAGTCTCGGCCGACAACATGACGGCGCTCGATCCGTCGAAGACGGCGTTGGCGACGTCGGATGCCTCGGCCCTGGTCGGCATCGGCGAGTGAATCATCGACTCGAGCATCTGGGTGGCGGTGATCACCGGGAGGCCGCTGGCGATGCACTCCCTGATGATGGTCTTCTGGAGGTGGGGTAGCTCGGCGATCTCGCACTCGGTCCCGAGATCGCCCCTGGCCACCATGATCGCTGCCGACGCCTCGATGATCCCGGCCAGGTTCTCGATGGCCGCGCGCGTCTCGATCTTCGCGACGACGAGCGGTCCGCGGGGATGGGGCTCGGTCCCGATGCGGCGGAGGTCGTGGGCCGAGCGCACGAACGAAAGCGCGACCATGTCGACGCCTTCCTCCACGAACACGTCGAGCATGCGGAGGTCGTCGGGTGTCGGTGTCTGCAGGCTGAGTCGATCGGACGGGATGTGGAGTCCGGGTCGGCCCCGGATCTCGCCCTCGTGGACCACGGTCGCGGTGGCAGAGCTCGCATCGACGTCGTTGATCGACACCACGAGCGTGCCGCTGCCGAACGCCAGTCGATCGCCGGGACCCAGGTCGGCGAGGAGCTGGTCGTAGTCGACCTCGATGACCTCGGGCGTGCTCCGGTCGTTGCCGGGACGGAGGACAACCGTTTGGCCCTCCGACAGGTCGAATCCGGCCTCGCCACCGTCGGCGACCCGGATGCGGGGGCCGGGGAGGTCGACCAGCACGCCGACCCGTTTTCCGGTCTCGGCCGCGACGTTGCGAACCAGGTGATAGCGGCGGGCGGCCTCGTCGATCGTGCAATGGGCCAGGCCGATGCGCGCGACGTCCATGCCGGCGTCGATCATCGATCGGAGCACCTGGGGCGAGTCCGAGGACGGCCCGATGCTCGCGACGATCTTGGTTCGACGTGTTGTCACGGGCGACACGCTACTGGTCAGTCGTGTTGTTCGAGACGTTCCAGAAGGCGATCCCGAACGGAGTCGCCCTTCTCTCGCGCCGGGCCGCCCGTGACTCGCCAACCGAGGCGCGACGAGTACAAGAGCGGTGGTTCTCCGATCCGGCCGGTCACCGTCGACACCACCCTGGCGAAGAACAGGTCGTGATCGAAGCGAGTGTCCCGGTCGAAGATCTCGCACACGAGCCAGGAGATCGAGTCGGCGACCACGGGCAGCCCATCGATGTGGCTCACGAACTCGTCGGCGATGTGCCGGAAGCGGCGGCCCGGATAGGAGAAGTACTGGCCTTGTTCGACTTGGTCGCCGGCGAGCACCGACACCGAGAACCGGCCCGATCCGACCAGCAGCGGGTGGGTGTCGTGTTTCGGTGAGACCGACGCCATCACGATCGGTTCCTCGAAGGACACCTGGCACACCCAGTGCGAGGTGTAGAGCCGCTCGACACCGTCGAGGGCGCTGCCGACGACCTGCACGCCCTTCATCATCTGGCCGAGCGATCGTTTGAGCTCTCGATCGATCACTGGATCTCCATCAGTTCAGTCGGGCGCGAATGGCGTCGGCATGTGCTCGAGCGGCCGTGGCTGCGTCGGGGGCCATCGTGGGCAGCGACGACTCGATGAGCTCTGCCGCCGTCGCGAAGTCATGTCTGGACTCCAGCCGTGCCGCATGCACCATCCGATCGCTGGTCGAGGCGTCAGGAAGGAGGTATCGCAGCCCGGAGAACGTCATCAGTGCGCCGTGGTCGCCGAGCCGCCGAAAGGCGTTGTCGAGATTCGCGAGCATGCGCCGCACGATGTCGATCGGGCCCGTCGGATCGAGCGCCTCGTCGGGAAACGGCGCCTCGCCGAAGAGCGTGCCGAAGATCCGGCGGCAATCCTCGCGCCCGAGCCGGCGCCCGCCATCGAAGACGTCGACGAACAGCTCGGGGTCGCTGCCGTCGCGAACGAGGAAGTGTCCGGGCATGCCGACCCCGACGAGCGGAACGCCGACCCGGCGGCCGACCTCGATCATGATCACGGCGAGCGTGATGGGTAGCCCTTCGCCGGTGTCGAGGACCCTCGGCACGAACGAGTTCTCGGGGGCATAGTAGTCCCCGGTGTTGCCCCGGAGTCCGAGCTCGCCGAAGAGGAGCCGAGCAACGCCGTCGAGCGTCGATTCCCCACAACGCGCCGCGACCTCGTCGAGACGGGCCAACTCGCGGTCGACGTCGACCGACTCATCCGCCACCGCCGCGAGCACGATCGCGGCCTCATCGAGTCGCACTGGGCCCGAAGACGGGCTGGTGGCTTCTCGGAATCGGGCTGCAGGGCTCACATGGTCACGCTACTGGCCAGGTGTCAGCCGGCGCGTCGCTGTCGCTAGCGTGGCAGGTCGTGGGCGCCTTCACGTATCTCGACCACCCGGTGGTGCTTGCCATTGCCCACCGCGGTGGCGCCGGCGACTGGCCCGAGAACACCTTCCCCGCGTTCCAGGCCGCGATCGACCTCGGCTATCGCTACCTCGAAACCGACGTCCACGCGACATCCGACGGTGTTCTCGTGGCGTTCCACGACGACAGGCTCGATCGGGTCACCGATCGATCGGGAGCGATCGGCAGACTCTCCTACGCCGAGGTCGCGAGAGCCCGAGTGGGTGGAACCGAGAGGATTCCGCGGCTGAGCGACCTTCTCGACGCCTTCCCAGAGGCGAGGTTCAACATCGATGCGAAGGCCGACTCGTCGGTGGAGCCGCTGATCTCGATCATCGAGAAGATGGGTGTGCTCGACCGGGTGTGTGTGGGGTCGTTCTCCGATCGCCGGATCGGCGCCCTGCGACGGGCGCTCGGCGGCGGGCTGTGCCACAGCTTGGGCCCGGCTGGGGTCGCGAGGCTCCGGGCTGCCAGCTACGGCGTGCCCGTCGGCCGGATCGCCGCGCCCTGCGTGCAGGTCCCGCCGACGACGCAAGGTCGAACGCTCATCGACCGGCGCTTCGTGGCCACCGCCCATGCCCGCAACATGCAGGTGCACGTGTGGACCGTCGACGACCCGATCGAGATGCACCGGCTGCTCGAGCTCGGAGTCGACGGGATCATGACCGACCGGCCGGGGGTGCTGCGAGACGTGCTGATCGAACGGGGCCAGTGGTAGCAGCACCGAGGCGGCACCGAGACCTGCTCATCGTGGCGGGATCAAGACGTTCGGGTTGAGGATGCCGCTCGGGTCGAATGCATGTTTGATCGCCCTGAACGCAGCAAGGTCCGCCGACGATCGCGCCGTCGGGAGCGCTTTGCGCTTTGCCGTTCCGATGCCGTGTTCGGCCGAGATGCTCCCCCCGGAGTCGATGACGAGGCCGAGGACGGCCTCGTCGACGCCGGTCGCCTCGGGCGCCACTCCCGTGATGTTCACGTGGATGTTCCCGTCACCTGCGTGCCCGAACAGCCAGACGGCGGCTGCGGGCTCGCAGTTGCGTACGACATGACGCACGTCATCGATGAAGTCGGCCATCGCCGGCAGGGGAATGGTCACGTCCAGCTTGTGCGGTGGTCCCAGTCGGTTGACCGCTTCGGTGTGGAGCTCCCGATGTTGCCAGAGCCGTTGTCGAGCGGCGCCGTCGGACGCCACCGCGACGTCGACGATCCCGTCGAGCTCCGACACGACCTCGTGGAGCCGGTCGACCTCTCCCCCACTACCGCCGCACTCGAGCAGGAGGTACGCGGCGGCTCGGTCAAGAGGTGGACGTTCGACCGACAGCTCCCGCGAGACCAACTCGAGCCCCTCGTCCAACATGAGCTCGATCGCTTCGATCCCCTCGATCTCACGAATCGGCTCGACGGCCGCCACGGCCAGCC
This sequence comes from Acidimicrobiia bacterium, assembly GCA_029861625.1. Classification (GTDB taxonomy): domain Bacteria; phylum Actinomycetota; class Acidimicrobiia; order Acidimicrobiales; family JAHEJN01; genus JAOTZB01. The sequence continues at coordinate 3,735 of JAOTZB010000122.1, read as the reverse complement.
CGATCGACGAGACCGCGAGGAGCGCCGCGACGGTGTTGGCATCGATCGGTCGCAGTCGCAGACGCGCGGCCGTGACGATCGCGAGCGTGCCCTCGCTGCCGCAGACCAGCGATGGCAGGTGATAGCCCGTGTTGTCCTTCTCGAGCCCACGCAGGTCCCCGATGACACTTCCGTCGGCCAGCACCGCCTCGATGCCCACCAGCTGCGCCCGGGTCGGCCCGAACCGGATGACCTGCATGCCGCCGGCGTTCGTCGCGATCGACCCGCCGACGGTTGCTGTCCCCCGCGCGCCGAAGTCGACGCCGTAGCGGAGCCCGGCCGAGCGGGCATGGTCCTGCAGCCGCTGGATCGTCACACCGGCGCCAGCGGTGACCTGGCCGGCGAGGCGATCGACCGGCCCGAGCATGGCCAGCCTCGACGTCGTCAACACGACCTCGCCGTGCAACGGGACCGAACCACCGACGAGCCCCGTGTTGCCGCCCTGCGGCACCCCCGGCAGGTCGTGATCGGAGCAGACGCGCAGCGCGGCTGCGACCTGGCTGGTCGAGCCCGGCCGGATGACGGCCGCGGTCGACCCGACGTATCGACCCGACCAGTCCCGCTCGTACCCGTGCGTCATCGCACCGGTCAACACGTGGTCGGCTCCGACGATCCGGGTGAGCTCGTCGATCACGGCCTGGTCGGGTCCTGTCACCGAACCATGGTGGCGTGCTCGACGCCAGAGCGCACGGCGGCACTCCAGGGACTGCCGTCGCACCGGGATTCCGTGCCAACCCTGCCGACCGCCGCCTGGGGATGGACATGTGGAAACAAGAACAGATCTGTGGCAAAGCCGCGCGTTGTTGGGGATTACCACGACAGTGCGGGGATAAGGCTGGGGAATTCGCCGAGTCGCTTGACCCCCACGGATTCGTGCGTGCACAGTGATCGTCAGCCAAGCACATCGGACGGGCATTGAGCCTCGTTCGGTTCGGCTGAACCGGTGGCAACACCGAGGAGGTCGGATCAGCTGGTCGGAAGGGTTTCGGCCCGACCGGACAGTTGGGGGCAACGAGATCGGTGGCAACACCGTGAACAGCGCCCCCGTCGAAAGAGAAAGTGGAAACACGGAATCTCTCGAACACACCCGCAGGAGTGGCCTCGGTCACGAGTGCGGGGCCGAAGGAGAAGGCGGCAACGCCGGAACCAGAAGCAGGAGTGTGAGGGGAGTCCGCTTCGGGACTGCTTGGTGAGGATCGACACTGATCGGGATGATCGAGAGGTCATGCCGCTCTCGAATCGGAGAAGCAACCTTCGGGAAGCTTCGAGGGTTCGGCGAGTGCAATCGGCGTCGGTGCCGCCGTCAGAGCTCGCTCTGGAGGTCGGTACTGGCACGAGGGTGCTCCACTGGTCGACCACCTTCGGGAGGTCGAGCGGTGCCGGGTGACGATCCGCACTTGAGGCCCCGAGACATTTCCCGGCTCCGGCTGGGAGGTCTCGGGGCTCTGTGCGTTACAGGGGCGCATCGGCGGGCACGGGAATCGACCGCTGGAGAGATGTCATCTGGCGGGCGATGTGTTGGTGCCACCCGCTGCTGACGTCGTCGCCGAGGCGGGATCGTGGGTGTTCCACGCCGCGGGCGTCGAACGACACTGACGACAGCGGTTGTCCCCAGCATCGGCGTGGTTGTCCACAGGAGATCCCCGGCGTCGTCCTCTGGCTCTCCACAGCCTCGCCGTCCTACCGTCGAGGCATCCCCCGCCCCTTCATCCCGAGCCTGCGCCAGGAGGTGCCGTGTCTGCGTTCGAGATCACGTTCTCCGATCGAGTCGAAGTCATCGACGATGCCGACAGCTACCAGCTCGAAGGTCCGCTCACGACGTTCTTCCGGTCCGAACACGGCCGTTCCACGCTTGACAGCTGGAGCATTCGCCTCGCCAGCTATCGATCGTCCGACGTCAGGGCCGTCCGACGGCTCGACGACCAAATCGCGGGAGGACGACCCCCGATCGGCATGATCGCCTCGTGACCCGCCGGCTCAGCCGGCGGCCCGGGGCTGACCCAACCGCGCGCCCCATGAGTACCATCCGACGATGACCTCACCGCCGGTCGTTCTCGTCCATGGGCTCGCAACCACCGCGGAGCGAACCTGGCACCAGACCGGATGGCTCGACCTGTTCGCCGACGCCGGCCGACGCACCGTCGCGATCGACCTCCCGGGTCATGGTGGCGCGGCCAAGCCCCACGAGGCCGGCGCATTCGACGACCTCGAAGCAGAGGTCTTGTCCCAGTTCCCGGACGAACCCGTCGACGCCGTCGGCTTCTCGCTCGGCGCGCGCATCTTGTTGACGATCGCAGCCGGCAGTCCGGAACGGTTCCACAGGCTCGTCGTGGCAGGTGTCGGTCGCAACCTGTTCGAAACCGACATCGAACATGACGCGATGATCCGGCGCGCAGTGACTGGCTCCCCCGACGCCGATGACCCCGTCGCAGCACACTTCGCGGCCCTGGCCGACGATCCGGACATCGATCAGCGTTCACTCGGAGCGTTGCTCACGTCCTCACGGCCGGCGCTCGATGCCGAGGTGCTCGCGGCCGTGACGTGTCCGGTTCTCGTCGTTCTCGGCGAGCACGACTTCGCCGGCCCGGCCGAACCGCTGCTGGACGCACTTCCCGATGTGCAGTTCTGCCCGCTTCGGGGAGTCGACCATTTCGCCACGCCGAAGAGCTTCGACTTCCTCGCCGCAGCTCTCGAGTTCCTGGACGCCGTTCCGGGCTGAGCCGAACGCTCCTTTCGGGCCCGTGCCGAGGCGTGACACCCCGACCGCTTCAGGTCCGCCGCGCTCGTCGGAACCTGACGACCTCCATCAGCGCGCCACCGCAGAAGCGGGCCAGGCGCCAGGGCATCGAGAGCGCACCGAATCGGCCCTGCCAGGTGGAGCCCGTGCTCGTCGAACCGCGGCGGTCGCGGTGGGTCACCGCGACCTCGACGTGGTCGAGGTGGGCGTCGGTCTCGAGCACCGTCAACAAGACGTGGGGCACCATCGGTGCCGGCGGCAGCTGCGACAGGAGGTCGTCGAGAACGGCGCTGCGGTACAGCCGCAACGGGCAATTCGTGTCACTCCGGACGACGCCGAATCCCACTCGCATGAGCGTGTTCAGTGCGGCCGTCACCATGCGCCGGATGAGGGGGTCGACCCGAGCGACGCGGCGGCCGGTGGCAACGTCGCGTCCCTGGTCGATCGCGTCGAGCAGCAGCGACACGTCGGTGGCATCGAACTGACCGTCGCCATCGACCTGGAGGACCAGGTCGGTCCCGAGCTCGATCGTCCGCCGGTAGGCGACGACGACCGACGGACCGTGGCCGTGGTTCTCCTCCTGAGCGAGGATCTCGAGCTCGCCGACGAGCGACGGCCGGGTCGCCTCGAGCGTGACCACCGTGGTGTCGGTCGAGGCGTCGTCGACGACGACGAACGTGTGCTCGGCGACCTCGTCGACGAGGACGGCGTCGAGCTCGGCAAGAAACGCGGCGATGCCGTCGGCCTCGTTGTAGGCCGGTATCGCGACGGCAAGGCTCATGCCCGGTCGCGGTGGGCTCATGCAGCGTCCAGGATGCGCCGCGCGGTCGACATGGCGTCCTCGATGGCCTGATCCTGGTCGATGTACCGGTAGGTCGCCAGCCGGCCCGCGTAGTCGACCGGGCAGTCGACGGCCGATGCGATTTGTTGCTGCAGCTCGGCGTTTCGCCTCTCGTTCT
>JAOTZB010000121.1 GCA_029861625.1 Acidimicrobiia bacterium | reverse complement strand
GCGGGTCATCGCGGCAGTGGCGTCCTCGACATCGTCGAGACAGCGCAACAAGATGGCGAACTCGTCGCCATCGATCCGGCTGACGACGTCGAATGGTCGAACCGACTCGCTCAGCCGTCGGCCGACGGCTGCGAGGAGGTCGTCGGCCCGAGCCTGGCCGTGGGCGGCGTTGACACCGGCGAAGTGATCGAGGTCGCAGTAGGCGACGGCGAGGCGGCGATCGGGCCATCGCTCGCCGAATCCGAGCTCGTTCTTCAGATGTTCGAGGAAGAGGAGCCGATTCGGCAGCCCGGTGAGAGAGTCGGTGGTCGCGCGATACGCGAGCTCGGCTCTGGTCGTGCGTTCATCGGTGATGTCGGTCCCCGAACCGACCATGCCGGCGAAGTGGTCGCCGATCCATCGCGGTCGCCACCGGAAGAGCACCCAGCGTTCGTTGGGTTCGATTCCGATCCGGGCCTGGATCTCGAGCTCCTCCCGGGCCTCGAGCGCGTGCTGCATGCGGCTCGCGAGAGCATGGCGGTCGCGTTCGTCGATGGCGCTGAGCCACCCGTGGCCCCGGAGATCGGCTGCGGCCCGGCCGGTGAGCCGGAGCCAGTCGTTGTCGCACCAGGTGAGTCGGCCGGACGGATCGAGCGATATGAGCGCGACGGGCGCGAGATCGACGAGCCCCGCGCTCGGGCCCGATGAATCGAAGGAGTGCAGATCTTGCGGCGAGACCAACGACGCTGCTCCGAGGTTCCTGAGGGAACCAAACGGTAGGTCCGGCCGTCGGGGAAGTCGCGGATGCCCTACCGCCGGACCGCGGCCGTCAGCGCCGCCAGCGTCTCGGCGGTGACTGCGTATGGCAGCGAGACGGCGATGCGTTCGGCGATGTCGCCGTACCGCGCCGACAACGCCGAGCCGACGCTCGCGGCATCGCCGCACAGGCTGAGCGTCGCGACCACCTCGTCGGGCATGGCGTCGGCGAGCTCGTCCCAACGGGCCGCCCGCGTCAGATCTCGGAGCGCCGGCTGCAGCTCGCCCCAGCCGTGATGATCGAGCACCGGTCGATAGGCGGGTGTCGAGCAGTAGAACCCCAGGAGTCCCCGCACGCCGGTCTCGGCCGCAGCCTGTTCCGCCGCCGAGGAGTAGGCGCCGACGATGACACCGGCGACGAGCGCCGGGGCCGAGTCGCGGCCCGCGCCGTCCGCGCCGGCCTCGAGTGCCACGAGCGTCCGTTCGCGCACGAACTCGACCGAACACATCGGGTGGGTCACGAGCGCGTCGGCCACGCGCCCGGCCATCGTCGTCATGCGAGGGCCGAGCGCCGCCAGCCAGACTGGTGGGGGCGCGTCGATGGGTTTCGGCACGAAGGTTGGCGGGAGATAGGTGTGCCGGTTCCAGCGTCCGTCGAAGTCGAGCGGCGTCCCATCGTGCCAACACGCGAAGATCGCCCTGAGCGCAGCGACAAGCTCTTCGAGCTGGGCGACCGGCTGCTCCCACGGTGCCCCGAACCGGTCGACGACGTGGCGGCGAATCTGGCTGCCGAGACCCAACGCGAATCGTCCACCGCTCAGCCGTTGCAGATCCCATGCGGCGTACGCCAGGTGCATGGCGTTTCGCGGTAGGCCGACCGCGACGTTGGTGTACACGTCGAGGTGCGAGGCTGCGTCGGCCGCGAGGACCAGTGGGAACATGACATCGGCTGGACCCTCGTAGGTGAAGACGCCGTCTGCGCCGGCCGCAGATGCCCGACGGGCCGTGTCGGCAGCCATGCCGACGTCACCGGTGAGGGGAAGATCGATCTTCATTCGTGAAGCGAGGTCGGCGTCGTCACCGGCGCAAAGCTAGTGGCCAGTAGGTCTCGATCCCCACCGCTCGGCCCGGTCCGACCCCGGAGCATGCAGTCGGCCGCTCTCGGAGCTGTGGTCGTCGGTAGGCCAAACGACCTATGTCGCGGGCGCAACTGCCCATCGACGGGAGCCCTCGACTCCTCCACCCTGAGAGCGAAGAGGAGCACGCGATGGGCGCACCGCTCGATGCAACCGACCACCCCGATAACGGGCGACATGTGGCGGGCCTTCCTCGGCCTCTCGCTTTCGTTCTCTCCGGAGGAGCCTCCAGCGGAGCGACCCAGGTCGGCATGCTGCGAGCTCTCCGTGACGCCGGAATCAGGCCCGACATCGTCGTCGGGACGTCGGTCGGCGCCATCAACGGTGTGATGGTGGCCGGTTCGACGGACAGTGGCGTGGACCGACTGAGCGATGTGTGGGGCGAGATCGACCGCGACGAGATCCTCGGCAGTTCGAGCATCCGATGCCTCCCCAGGCTGTTCCGCACGCGACGCCACCTGTTCCCACCCGATGCGTTGCGCGCGTTGATCCAGCGCAACCTGCCCGTCCGACGTTTCGATGCGCTACCGGTGCGGTTCGCCGCGGTCGCCACCCATGTGGCGCAGGGCACGCCCACACTGCTTCTCGACGGTGACATCGAGCGAGCGCTCCTGGCGAGCGCGGCCATCCCGGGGATCTTCCCGAGGGTGGAGATCGACGGCCACTGGTACTTCGACGGAGGCGTCACGGCCAACATCCCGGTCCGTCAGGCAGTGGAGCTCGGGGCCCGCTCCGTGGTCGTCCTCGATGCGGCACCGCCGCCGGCCGACCGCGACCAACCGTCGAATATCGCAGAGACACTGCAGCACGTCGCCGGACTGCTGATGCGGAGCCAGATCTCGTCCGACGTCTCTCACATGCGTGGCCACTGCGACCTCGTCGAGCTTCCCCGATGCACCCCGCAACGGGTCGGCCCCTTCGACTTCAGTCGTAGCGCCGAGCTCATGGAGCGCGCCTACAAGCGAACCCGTCGCTTCCTCACGGCGCGCCATTCCCGGCCCTCGAACCGCTCGTCGCCGGCAACGATGCCGGCGTGACCGCGAGCCCGGCTGCGGTGCACGCCGATGCTCAGGCCAGCGGCGTGCTCTGGCGCCAGGGACCCGGCGTCGCTTCGTTCTCGTCGAGCGGGCGCATCAACAGATCGACCGCACACCAGGTGGTCTTCGAGAGCGGGTAGAAGAACAGCGGCACCCCGATCGCCACGATCAACGCCGGCAGGAGGATCGGGAGCGCAGTCGGATCGGGCCATGTCGCGATGAACCCGACGACGATGGTGACCAACAACAGGCCGAAGGACACGATCGTGTTGATCCCGATCGCGCCGATCCAGTGGCCCTCGATGCGTTCGAAGTGCAGGCCACACCGAGGGCAGTCGTCGGCGATCGAGAACACGCCGGTCACGACGCCTCGCGAACCGCAGAGCGCGCACCGACCGGTGAGGCCGCGTGCCAAGACCCTGGCCGCCGAGGCGGTGTGGCGGTATTCGGTGGCGATCGGGTGAGGGTACCTGCGGGTGCCGTACTGTTCGCCGATGGCGCCAGTCGTCGAGCTCCGCGAGCACCGGCCCGGCGACGAGGACGCGATCGTCGCATGGGCGGCCAGTCCGGCGGTCACGCGTTACCTGACGTTCGGGCCGATGGATGTCGGGCAGGTCGACTCCTGGCTGGCCGACGTCATCGCTCAGGCCGACGAGGTACCCCGGCGCGACTGGACGTTCGCCGCGACCGCCGATGGCCAGCTCGCGGGATGTGTGGTGGTGTCGACCGACAGTGCCGAGCATCGTCGCGCCGAGGTCGGCTTCGCGATCGCGCCCGAGCACTGGCGGCGCGGGATCGCCTCGCGCGCCGTCGGGCTCGCGGTGACCAAGGCCCTCGGTGAGCTCGGCCTGCACCGGCTGTGGGCGGTGTGCGATCCGAACAACATCGGCTCGCAGCGGGTACTCGAATCAGCCGGATTCGTGCGAGAGGGGCGGCTCCGCGACGATCTCCGGCTCGACGGCGTGTGGCGGGATTCGCTGGTGTACGGAGTGCTGCGGGACGATCTGTGACAGCCGACTCCTCCCGGCGGGTAGCCCGTCGGCCGGTGGTCGCGAGGTGCCCGCTCCGCCGATCGGAATGGAGCGCTCCTGTACTCTTCGGGGCCATGACACCAGCGGCACGTTCGAACCTCGCGCCCTCCGATGAGGGCCGATCGACCTCGAGTCGGCCGCTGACGATCCGCCAGACCGAACGTCGCGCCCGGGTCCTGCGGGCCGCGGCGGAGCTCGCAGCCGAGGGAGGGTACGACTCCGTCCAGATACGCGAGGTCGCGGCCAGGGCCGAGGTGGCGCTCGGCACCGTGTACCACTACTTCGAGTCGAAGGACGACCTGCTCGCCGCGCTGTTGCTCGAGTGGCTGCGCCGATTCGAGACGCAGTTGAGCGACGAACCGCCGGTGGGGGCAACAGTGGCCGACCGGGTCTCCGACGTGTTCGGCCGCGGGGTCGTCTCGATGGGGGCGAACCCCGACGTGAGCGCGGCGCTCATGATGGGCCTGTCGTCGCCAGGGGAGGCATCCGCGGCACATCAGGCGCAGCTCCACCGGACGCTCACATCGGCGCTCGGTCTGGCCTTCGACGACGACTTCGATCCCGGCCAGCAGGCTCGCATCATCCGGACGCTCGAACACGTCTGGTACTCGGGTCTGTTGGGCTGGATCTACGGCTGGATGCCCTACGAACAGGCGGCGAGCGAGCTCGATGACGCCATCCACGTGCTGCTGGACCATTATTCCTGACCAGCGAACCGATCGACCGCAGCCACGAGGAGGCGACATGACCGAGGGCGAGCTCTGGGCTCCTCTGACTCTCGAGTACCCGTTCACGCGGACGACAGGACCCGTGATCGGGGCGTTCCTGACCGGCCTTCGGGAGGGGGTGCTGTGTGGGATCCGTCGACCGGATGGCTCCGTGCTCGTGCCGCCGGTCGAATACGATCCCGAGACCGCCGAGCCGCTGGCCGAGATGGTGCCGGTTGCCGACACGGGCGAGGTCGTCACGTGGACCTGGACCAGCGAGGCCCGCGACCACCAACCATGGGACCGGCCGTTCGCCTGGGCCATGGTGAAGCTCGACGGGGCCGACACCCCCCTGCTCCACGCGGTCCTGGTCGACGACCCGAGCCAGATGCGGACCGGCATGCGCGTCAGGGCTCGATGGCGTGACGAACGCGAGGGCCATGTCCGAGACATCGAGGGGTTCGTGCCGGAGCCGCCGTCGTGACCGGCTCCGAGGTGCCACCCATCGACCTGCCGGACCTCGACGTCAGCGCCATCGAGGCCATCGAAGGCGTCGAGCCCGTCCGTAGTGTCCGCACCCCCATCAGACTCGACTATCGGTACGTCCCCGGCCGAGCCGCGGTCACCTACCTCGAGGCGATGGCCGAGAAGCGGATCCTCGGTCAACGCGATCCCGACACCGGTCATGTCTTCGTCCCGCCCCGGGGCGTGAACCCGGCGTCCGGCCGCGTCCTCGACGAGTTCGTCGAGCTCCCCGATCGGGGTCACGTCGGTTCGTTCTGCATCACGAACGTCCCGATTCCGGGTCGCGACGATCTCAGCCTGCCCTACGCGAGCTGCTGGATCTTCCTCGACGGTGCCGATATCGGCTTCCTCGGGCTCGTCGCGGGCTGCGACCCCGACGAGGTCCGGCTCGGTATGCGGGTGGCTGCGAAGTGGAAGCCCGACGACGAGCTCACCGCCTCGGCCGAGAACATCCGCTGGTGGGAACCGACGGGCGAACCAGACATGCCGCTCGACGAGATCAGAGGAGGTCGAGGCGCATGAGGCCCGTCGCGGTCGTGTCGACCGCCCAACGGCAAGAGCCCGAGCTCAGCGGGTTGACCGAGGTCGAGCTCATGGCGCCCCTCATCGAGAAGGCCCGCTCGGCTGTCGGGCTCACCCAGGCCGACATCGGATTCACGTGCTCGGGCAGCTCCGACTTCCTGGCCGGCCAGGCCTTCTCGTTCGTGATGACACTCGACGCAGTCGGGCCGGTGCCGCCCATCGCCGAGAGCCACGTCGAGATGGACGGAGCGTGGGCGCTGTACGAAGCATGGGTGAAGCTCCAGATCGGCGAGATCGACACGGCGCTGGTCTACAGCTACGGCAAGAGCTCCCCGGGCTCCATACGCGACGTGCTCGCGACCCAGCTCGACCCGTACTACGTCGCGCCGCTGTGGCCAGACTCGTGGGCGCTCGGCGCGCTCCAGGCCCGGGTGTTGCTCGAGGGCGGTGTCGTCTCCGAGCGTCGCATGGCCGAGATCGCAGCCCGCAGCCAGTCGCACGCGGCCGGCAACGCCAACGCGGTACGCGCCGGCACACCGACCGTCGACGACCTCTTGGATACGGCGTTCGTCGCCGATCCGCTCCGCCCCCACGATTGCGCCGCGACGGCCGACGGCGGCGTCGCGGTCGTGCTGGCTGCCGACGATCGCGCCGGCGACCTCAGCGACCGCCCGGCATGGATCCGCGGCATCGATCATCGCATCGATGCCCATCACTTCGGAGTACGCGACCTCGTGGCCGCGCCGTCGGCTGCGCTCGCGGCTCGACACGCCGGGCTCGGCAGCGATCGCGTCGACATCGCCGAGCTCCATTCACCGTTCACGACCAGCGAGCACCTGTTGACCGATGCGCTCGGGCTCGACGAAGCGGCCGTCACGATCAATCCGTCGGGCGGGGCGTTGGCAGGTGACACGCTGATGGCCAGCGGGCTGATGCGCATCGCCGAGGTGGCCGATCGCATCTCGGCCGGCACCGCCGATCGAGGTGTGGCCCACGCGTCGTCGGGCCCATGGCTGCAACAGAATCTCGTCTGCGTCATGGGAGCCGACTGACATGGCCGGGCAGCGGTGCGCCGTCGTCGGCGTCGGCCAGACCAAGTACGAGTCCACCCGGGGTGATGTCTCGATGCCGGGTCTCGTCCGCGAGGCGGCCCTCCGAGCGCTCGCGGATGCCGAGATGGAATGGGCCGACATCGACGCAGTCGTCATCGGGAAGGCGCCCGACTTCTTCGAGGGCGTGATGATGCCCGAGCTCTACCTGGCCGAGGCACTCGGCTGCGTCGGCAAGCCGATCCTGCGGGTCCACACTGCGGGCTCGGTCGGAGGCTCGACGGCGCTCGTCGCGGCGAGCCTCGTGCAGGCCGGCGTCCACGGCCGCGTCCTCACGCTCGGGTACGAGAAGCAGTCGGAGTCGAACGCCATGTGGGCGCTCTCGTTGCCCCAGCCCTTCCAGACCTCGGTGAACGCCGGCGCCGGCGGCTACTTCTCGCCGATCATCCGCCAGTACATGACTCGGTCCAACGCGCCCGACCTCATCGGGTGCATGGTTGCCTTCAAGGATCGCCGACATGCCCTGCGCAACCCGTACGCCCACCTCCATCAGACCGATCTGACCTTCGATCAGGTGGTCGACAGCCCGATGTTGTGGGACCCGATCCGGTACTCGGAGACCTGCCCGTCGTCCGACGGCGCCTGCGCGATGGTTCTCACCGACGAGACGGCGGCCGACCGGGCGTCGAAGCCGGTTGCGTGGGTGCACGGCACCGCGATGCGGTCCGAAGCGAACAACTTCCCGGGGCGCGACGAGGTCAACCCCGCCGCCAGTCGTCAGTGCGCGGCCGAGGTGTTCGCACAGGCCGGGATACGCGATCCCCGCAACGAGATCGATGTCGTCGAGATGTACGTCCCGTTCAGCTGGTACGAGCCGATGTGGCTCGAGTCGATCGGTTTCTGCGATGAGGGCGAGGGATGGAAGCTCGTCGAGGAAGGGGTCACGAACTTCGAGGGCGGTGACCTCCCGGTGAACTGTTCGGGGGGCGTGCTGTCGAGCAACCCCATCGGCGCCTCGGGAATGATCCGGTTCGCCGAGGCAGCACTCCAGGTCCGCGGCATGGCCGGTGACCACCAGGTCGATGGCGTCTCGAAGGCGTTCGGACATGCATATGGCGGTGGCGCGCAGTATTTCGCCATGTGGGTGCTCGGCACCGACAAGCCCTGACCGGCGCGGCCGATCACGCGGCCCTGCGCCGCTCGGTCGCCACGATTCGGGTCAATGTTGCCGGGTGGGCACCGACGCGTCCCGATTCACGGGCAAAATGACATCGATGACCGTCCGCAGACTGGCCGCCCTTACGTTCGCCTCGGCTCTTCTGGTCGCAGCGTGCGGTGGCGACACCGAGGATCCCGGCGACCAGGCTGCGTTCTGCGACCTCCTTCGCGAAGGGGTGGGCCTCACGGGCGGAGCGGTCGGCGACTTCGAGCGGCTCGCCGATGTCGCCCCCCCGGACATCCGTCTGGCCGTTCGGGAGCTCGGCAACACCGCCCGGTCACTCGACGACATTCCCGACGAGAACCTCGAGGAGCTCTTCGCGGCCGCCTTCGACCCCGAAGCCGTCGAGGCCGGCGCAGAGCTCGATCTGTACGCCGTCGAAGTCTGTGGCTCCGATCCGGTCGCGGCCGAGCCCACTCCGGCCGAGGACGCGAACGACTCGGACGCGTCCCTGGCCGACCTCGAGGACTACATTGCCGCCAACTTCAGCACGACGACGTGGGCGGGGAACGTGCAGTTCGACGTCGCATTCGAGTTCGGCCGGCTCGACAGCATCGAGGCGAACTTCGACCGGCCCCCCGACAGCGCCGACGACGCGCTCGCCGCGTGCAATGCCGTCGCCGTCTTCCTGTACGAGCTGCGCGATGCGACCGGCACGGTGGCGGTCGTGAGCGGCGACGACTTGTTGGCCAGCCGATCGGGTCCCGACACGCCTTGTGTTCGGCCCTGACGCCGGAACGAGTGTTCCCGTGCGTCGGCGTCCGGGCTGCGTGTGATACTGATGTCTCGCCCGCAGGAGTCGATGAGGAGGACAGTCGTGCGAGTAGTGGTTGATTACGACCTGTGTGAGAGCAATGCGATCTGCATGCAGGTCGCGCCCGAGGTCTTCGAGGTCCGAGACGACGACTTCCTCTACGTGCTGAACGAGACGCCGGGCGAGGAGATGCGGGCCAAGGTCGAAGAAGCTGTGCAGCGCTGCCCCAAGCAGGCCATCTCGATCGCAGTCGACTGAGTCGTCTTGGCGCTGACCAACGCGCTGATCGTCGGCGCGTCGTTGGCCGGGATCCGGGCCGCCGAGACACTGCGGAGGGACGGTTTCGACGGCCCGATCGCGATGGTCGGCGACGAGCTGCACCGGCCCTATGACCGGCCGCCGCTGTCGAAGCAGGTCCTGGCAGGAGAGTGGGCTGTCGAGCGCACGGCACTGCTCGAGGACGACGCCGTCGACGGTCTCGAGCTCGACTGGCACCTCGGACGCCGCGCCACCCGCCTCGATCTGAGTCGTCGCGAGGTCGAGCTCGATGACGGCGCCTTGCTCGGCTTCGACGGGGCGATCGTCGCCACCGGCGCCCGGCCCCGCACGATTCCGACGGGCGGGCTCACCGGCATCCACACCCTGCGGACGATGGACGATGCAATGGCCATCCGCGCCGGGTTCGAGGCCGGACCGAGGGTCGTCGTGGTCGGTGCGGGCTTCATCGGCGCGGAGGTGGCGGCGACCGCCCGCATGCTCGGGCTCGACGTCACGCTCGTCGAAGCCGCGCCCGCGCCCATGGAGCGAGGCCTCGGCCGCGAGCTGGGCATGGTCTGCGCCGATCTCCACCGCGACCACGGCGTCGACCTCCGGCTCGGCGTCGGGGTCGAGGGGTTCGAGGGAACGGGTCGAGTCGAGGCGGTCCGCCTCTCGGACGATTCGACCGTGCCGGCGGATCTCGTGGTCGTCGGTATCGGCGTCGTCCCCAACACGGACTGGCTCGAAGGGTCAGGTCTGACGATCGACAACGGAGTGCTGTGCGACGAGACGTGTCTTGCCGCGACCGGTGTCGTCGCGGCCGGCGACGTCGCCCGGTGGCCGAACCGCCGCTTCGGCGAGGTGATGCGCGTCGAACACTGGGACAACGCGGTCGAGCAGGGAGTGGCCGCGGCCAGGCGACTGCTCGTCGGTGAGGGGGCCGGCACGCCGTTCGAGCCGGTGCCGTGGTTCTGGAGCGACCAGTACGACCGCAAGATCCAGCTCGCAGGCCGACCCAACGACGCCGACGAGGTCACGGTTGTCACCGGCGCCATCGACGAGAGACGATTCGCAGCGTTGTACCGCCGCGGGGACCGGTTGGCGGCTGTCTTCGGCATGAATCGGCCCCGTCATGTCATGCAGTACCGCCAGCTGATCGCCGACGGCGCGTCATGGGACGCGGCGCTCGAATCGGCGTCGAGCTGACGGTCCCGAGCCCTCATCGCCGAGCATCCCCTCGTCCCGACCGCCCGGGGGTCTACCGTTTCCAGTCATGATCGCGGAGATACCAATCGTGGCGCTGACGGCCGCCCATGCGTTCGAGGGCACCGT
>JAOTZB010000120.1 GCA_029861625.1 Acidimicrobiia bacterium | reverse complement strand
GCGGCTGACCGAATCGGAACGTTCGTTGACGTTGTCTGGCAACATGCCAGGTAGGAGGACGAGATGTCAGAGGCTCGCGACCACATCCTCAGCGCCGACGAGGTGGCCTCTCTTCTGGACTTGACGCCACTCGCCGGCGAAGGCGGACGATTCCGAAGAGTGTGGTCGACCGAGGACGGGACGGCCATCTACTTCCTGGTGACACCGGATGACTTCTCGGCGATGCACCGACTGAGCGGGCCCGAGCTCTGGCACTACTACTCCGGCGCTCCCGTACAGATGGTGCTGCTACACGAAGATGGAGAGGTGACCCGGGCCATCTTGGGTGACGATCTCGTGAGTGGTCAGCGGCCCCTCGTGATCGTCGACACCGGCGTCTGGATGGGGGCGTACCCGCTGGGATCCTGGTCTTTGGTGGGCACCACCCTGGCGCCGCCGTTCGAGCCCGAAGGCTTCGAGCTCGGCGACCCCGACGAACTGATTGCCGCCTACCCATCGGCGACCGACGACATCATCCGGCTGATCCGAACGAGGGCTCCATGACGTAGTGAAGGTCTCCCCCGCCGGCGTGGATCCTGGGCACGGCGAACATCCGGGCGCTCGACGTCAACTAGCGTCGCGCCGATGACCGAAGACGAGCTCCTCGAGGCGCTCCGACTACGTGCCTCGGAGCCAGCGAGCCGAGTCGACGAACACTCGACAGTCCTCGATCTCGAGGAGCCCGGCGACTTGTCGAGGCTCTTGAATCTCAGCCACCAGCTCCAAGAGAACCTCGACCGGCTGGCGGTCGACGGCCCCGAGTCGGTCGATCCGGCCGTGATCGCCATGGCAGAGGGCCTCGTCGAAGACATGAACAGTCCAGCGGCCAGGGAACTGCCCGGACCAGCCGACGCGACAACACTCGACGCGGCCGAGGCCGAGCTCGGACTCCGACTGCCAGCGCTGCTCCGCGCCATCTACCTCGAGATCGCGAACGGAGGCATCGGTCCCGGTACCGGCCTACTGGGAGTCACCGGGGGCTGGACGCCCCACGGGTCGACACTTGTCGAGGAGTACCACCACAGCGTCGAAGGCCCATGGGATGACTGGAAGTGGCCCAGCAAGCTGTTGCCGGTCGCCGATCTCGGAGATGGGGTGTCCGCATGCGTCGACACGAGCCGCGCCGGTTGTCCGGTCCTCGAATGGGACGCAGGCGACCTCGACTGGGACGCCGAGGGACCACAGGCGCCCGACTTGGTGGAGGTGGCACCCACCCTCGCCGCGTGGCTCGGAGCATGGCTCGAGTCCTGACGCGATGAGGGTGGAGGCCGAACGTCGCAACCCACGCCGCGGCTCAGGCGTCGCGGACGTCGGTGTCCGCTTGTCAGTGGACCGGCGTTGGCTCCGTGTCGGTGAGGTCGATGCCCGCCTTGTTCCCCAGCGTCAGCGTGCGCCAACCGGTGCCCAGGTGGAACGCCACGATGGCCACAACGCTGGCTGCGGAGAACGCTGATCCGGGATCGACGACGGCGATCGTGGCGCCGACGATTCCCACTGTGCCGAGTCCGATGGCGAGCATGGTGAGGCGGGGACCGAACGCCGGAGCGCTCCGCATGGCGAGGCCGAGCAGAACGATCCCGATCGGAACGAGCAGCACGCCCGTCGTGAGCATGGTGTCGAACACACTCTGGGCGCCATGCCAGGCGTACTCGATCGACTGCAGGTCCTCAGAGGGTGTGTCAGGTGAGGTGTACAGATCCGCCAGCGGCGATGTCGCGACGTGCAGCAGGGAGCTGGCCGCCATCATGACGAGACCGAACTCGGCAATGGCCGTGCCGAACAGGGCTGCGGGCGGATGGGCCGTCCTGAGCAACCGGTGCAGGACGAGAACGTGAAGGGCGAACAGCATCAGTGCACCGAGATAGAGAAGGTGCTCGGCGATGCGACCCGACTCGATGTCGGCGAAGTCCCTGAGGGTCTCGACGTCGGACGCATCCGGCAGCCCCAAGGCACCCACGACCACCGCCACAACGACCATGAGGGTCACGCCGGCCAGACCGGCTCCCCCGCCCCAAAGGTACAGCTGGCGATCTGGATCCTGCTCGGATTGCGACGACCCGCCGGGTTGCACCGAGGCCGCTCGCTCTGCTGACACCTTGGGCTGGAATGAGATGACCATCTGTCTGCCTCCCTCGGGTTCGAGCCCGGAGATCCATGGATCAATCCTGCTCGGCATCGTCCGCACGGTCACAGAGCCCAATGTCCCAATCCGCCCCACGGCTCAGACGATGTGCCTGCTCAGTTGGTGAGCACGATCTTGCCAGGACCGTGACCGTGCCCGAAGCGTTGCATGGCCTCGGCTGCTTCGCTCAGTGAGTAGGTCTCGTCGATCACCGGAGCAACATCACCGTTCTCGATCAGCTCGGTGAGCGCAGCGAGGTTCTCGGTGCCGGCTTTCGCAACGTACACCCGTATCTTCTGACTCACGAATGGCGAGATGAGCATCGCGCCGGCGATGCGAATGATCGGACCGAACACTCGCCCACCACCGTCGCCGCTGCACAACACCAGCCTTCCCGCTGGTTCGAGCGCCCGACGGCACGCCCACGCCGAAGCCTCACCGGCGATCTGGAAGATCACGTCGTAGCGGTCGCCCCGGTTGGTGAAGTCCTCTTCGGTGTAGTCGATCACGTGATCGGCCCCGAGTGCGCGAACGAGCTCAGCCGATCCGGGGCTGCAGACTCCGGTCACCTCTGCACCCATCGACTTGGCGATCTGTACCGCGAAAGAACCCACACCGCCGGCGGCGCCGACGATCAGGACCGTTTCACCGGGCTGCACGCGCGCCTCGTCTCGGAGGCCGAGAAGCGCCGTCGCGCCCGCAATCGGCGCCGCGGCGGCCTCGGCGAAGCTCAGTCCGGATGGTGCAAGGGCGAGATCGTCTTCCTTGGCCAGGGTGTATTCGGCGAAGGTCTCGCCGCACTCGCCATACACAGAGTCTCCCGGCTGGAAGCGGGACACGTCGGCGCCCACCGCCACCACCTCGCCGGCCATGTCGAGTCCCAAGACAGGCTTCCTCGGCTTGCGAAGGCTCCTACCCATCAACCGCATCACACACGGATCGCCACGCATGTCGTGCCAATCCCATGCCCCGACCGAGGCGGCGCGCACATGCACGAGCAGCTCGTCATCGGCTGGTGTCGGTCGGGCGATGTCCTTGAACTGCAGAACCTCTGCTGAGCCGTATTGGTATTGCACGATCGCTTTCATCGTGGTCGTTCGGCTGGGCGCGGAGGCATGGGTTCGATGGGTGTGAGGGTTCCTACGGTTCGCTCGATCGTCTCGGCCGCGCTCAGACATGCCATCTCGGCGAAACGGGGACCGATGATCTGCACGGACTGCGGCAGACCGTCGGACACCCCGACCGGGATCACCGCTGAGGGCAACCCGAGGCTGTTGGTCGCCATGATGACGCGATGGCCATGCAGGATGCGCTGGACCCGCTCGATGCTCTCGAGGTCGGCGCCCACCTCGAACGGCAGCTCGGTCGCGGTGGCGGTGAGCCACAGGCCGTGATTCTGGAAGAAGCCTGCCCATTGGCCGACCATCGAGCTCCGGCGCTGTAGCGCTTCGACGAATGTGTTCCCGTCGGGCATCACGCCGGCTGCGAACGCCCATTGCTGCAGTGCGAGTTGAGCGTCGGGGGACAAGAGCGCGGTCATGGCATCGATGTTGGTCGGGTTGCCGTAGTTGATCTCGGGCCACAGCCGTGCAGCTTCTCCGAGTTGCGGTGGTTCGGCCTCCACGATCTGCCAACCGGCGTCCTCGAGGACGCCGGCGGCGCGCTCGATACCGGCGACGACGCTGGGATGGGTGCCGCCACCACCCGGATCGGTCGAGATCGCCGCTCGCCGGGGCGGCAAGTCCAGCACGTTGCCCAACGATGAGGTCGCGGGGTACGACCACGGGTCGAGCGAGTGTGCGCCGGCAATGACTTCGAACGCAGCGCGCAGATCGGCGACGGTGCGAGCCAGCGGACCGAGCACCGCCATGAGCTCGATCCCGAACGGGGCCAGCGGCAACGCCGCGCGCGGGACCGCGCCCAAGGTGGGCTTCAGGGTCGCGACTCCACAGCACTGGCTCGGCCACCGCAGCGAACCGCACATGTCACCGCCGATTCCGAGTGGGCTCATGCCGGTTGCGACACAGACCGCCTCGCCGCCGCTCGAGCCTCCTGGCGTGACCGCCTCGTCCCACGGGTTCCGCGTCGGTCCGTACAGCCCGCTGTCGGTGTGCAACCGCATCGCCATGTCAGGCAGATTGGTGCGAGCGAGGGGGATGGCACCGGCCGCCTTCAGTCGTACAACGATCGGTTCGTCAGCGATCGCGTCAGCATGCGCAAGTGCCACTGTTCCGTGCGTCGTCGGATGCCCAGCCAGGTCGATGTTTTCCTTGAGCGTGATCGGCACGCCATGGAGCGGTCCGGTCGTCTCACCAGCGCGAACTGCCGCGTCGGCGGTGTCGGCTGCAGCGAGAGCCTCGCCGTCCAAGCGTCGGACAACCGCGTTCAAGCCCTCGTTGATCGCGTCGATTCGGTCGAGGTGCACCCGGACAACCTCGCGCGACGAAGTGTCACCGGACTTGATCGCTGCCGCCAGCTCGACGGCGCTCGCGACCGTGTGGTTCTTGACGGATGAAGCACCTGTTGTCACAGCCGTCAGCTCCTGCTCGTTGCTCATCTGTGCTCTCGAGCGGAGCGCACGAGCGGACCGGGCGCCAGGGTCAGAGGTCCTGCGCGCGGCCGTCGACCTCCAGCCACACAGAGCTGAGGACCGGTGTCACACCAGGGCCTGGTCACTTCATTTGCATCCGATGGCGGTGGCGGCTCCGTAGCACGTACAGAACCCAGAGACCACGGAGGTCCACCCCCCATGCAGACCCGTTTCGTTCGACTTCTAGCCGCACTGCTCGCGGTGTCACTGATCGCCGCCGCGTGCGGAGACGATGACACGTCCGACGCTGTCTCGAGCGGAGAAGCCGCCGAGGAGACAAGCGACGAGACCGATCAGCCGACCGAGGCCGAAGAGCCGGGCACGGTTGTTGATGTCGCGGTCGCCAACGGCAGCTTCACCACCCTGGTCGCTGCAGTGCAGGCCGCCGGCCTGGTCGACACCTTGAGCGGCGAAGGCCCCTTCACCGTGCTCGCACCGACCGACGACGCCTTCGCAGCAGCACTCGACGCACTCGGGCTCACCGCCGACGAGCTCTTCGCGGACACCGAGCTGCTCACCTCGGTACTCACCTACCACGTGATCCCCGGCGAGGTGCCGTCCTCACAGGTCGTCACCCTCGACGGCCAGGCCGTCACCACCGTCAACGGAGCCGACGTGACCATCACCGTCGACGGCGACACCGTGATGGTCAACGACGCAACCGTCGCCGCCGTCGATGTTGCCGCCAGCAACGGCGTCATCCACGTCATCGACACCGTCCTGCTTCCGCCGAGCTGATCCCCTGAGAGTGTTGGACGGTCGCCGGACTCCCTCCCCCGGCGTCCGTCCGAGCTCTCTCCTCGTACCGCTATGTGCACCATCCTCCTGCAGCGTGAACCCCAGACCCAACAGCCCCGTGGATACGCTCGCAGTGTGTCAACGGGAGAGCTGCGGGTCATCGATGCCGTTGAGGCCGCATTTGCGCAAGGGGACGAAGATGCGCTTCGGGCCGCCTACGACGCCCATGGCTCGCTCGTCTACTCGTTTTGTCGCCGCTCCCTGGGTGACGACCGTGCCAAGGACGTCACCCAAGAGGTGTTCGTCAGCGCGTGGCGGGCCCGGGAGCGATTCGACTCCTCCAAGGGGAGTCTCGCCGGCTGGCTCATGGGCATCGCCAAGAACCGGCTGATCGACAACATCCGAGCCGAACGGCGGCACGCCTCTCGACGCGCGGACAGTGAGCCCGTCGAGCTCCCGGTCGAATCCAATGTCGAGCGGGTGGGCGACCGGATGCTTGTCGCAGACGCCCTCAAGTCTCTACCCGAGCGATCCCGTACCGTCATCGAGCTCGCGTACCTGAGCGATCTGACTCACACCCAGATCGCGGAAGAGACCTCCCTCCCGCTCGGCACCGTCAAGAGCGACATTCGCCGCGGGCTCGCCAGCATCCGCCGCTATCTGGAGCCTTCTCATGACTGATGATCACGAGCCGGACGGAACCGACACCGACATCGAGCGGGTCGAGGCGCTTCTCCGGGAGATGAGCAGCGAAGATGGCGAGCTCCTCGAGCTGCCCGACGACGTGTGGGCCGGCATCGAGGCCGAGGTCGACATGGCCGACGACCAGGCAGACGTCGTCGTCCTCGATCGCCCCCGACGTTTCTCATCCCGGATGGCCGTCGTCAGCGCCGTGGCGGCAGCGGCCGTGATCATCGTCGGCGGCATCGCTGTTGTGACCCAACGCGACGAAGGCGGACCGACCGTGGTTGCCAGCGCCGAGCTTGCCTATGACCCGGCCAGCTTCGACGAGCTCGGCGCCGATGCCGCTGCCAATGTCTCGCTCGTCGACGACGACGGCATTCTGCGCGTCGAGATCGACGAGTCGGATCTACCCAGTCCGAGCGGCGAGTCAGCCGACCTCGAGCTCTGGCTCATCGAGCCCGACGCCGACGGCAACCCAGCCGAGCTCGTGTCTCTCGGCGTCATCGACCCCGAGAAGCCCGGCGACTTCGAAGTGCCGGCGGACTATGACCCCGACGTCTACTTCGTGGTCGACATCAGCGTCGAGCCTCGGGATGGCAACGCCAACCACTCAGGCCGCTCGATCCTGCGCGGCCCACTCACCGAGACCTGATCGCCGCGCCAGGTCTCAGGATTGCTCGATTCGGGCCTTGAGGCGGGAGAGGTTGCGCTTCCAGATGAACCGCAGGACCGGGCGGGCGAGCAACGCACCGACGGGTCCGCCCATGAACCATGGGAAGGAGAGGTCTTCCTCCCACCGGAACTCGGTGCGTTCGGGTCCCAGCTGTCCGAGGCTGAACTCACCGGTACCTTCGACCAGACCGACATGGCGGACGCCCATGCGACGCTCGTCTTCCCAGGCCGTGATCTGCATGACGTCGGTCAAGGAGAAGGGCCCGACCTTGGTGTCGCATTCGAACCGGGTGCCGGATCCTTCGCGGCGTTCGCTCAGGAACCGGATCTCGACGGCGTCCTGCATCCAGGTCACGTGGGATTCGATGTTGCGTAGGTCAGCCCAGACGCGGGCGGGGCTTCGCTCGATGACGGTGCTGACGACAACCGCCCTCTTGGTTGTGCTCACGGACCCACCGAATCAGAGACTGCCGGCTCGATCCCGCAGGTTTCGCTGATCGAGGCGTTTGCGGGACTCGTATCCGATCCTGGTGAAGCTCGTGACGATGGGTGCCTCGATCACAGCGTCGGCGACATCGCGCATTCTCATGAGCAGGGCACCGTCACCCGTACGCCATCGAGGGCTCGGATGAGTCCGGCGTCGGCCCGGTCACCGATCTTCCTGAAGCTCGGAGCCATCAGCACGTTGTATCGCCAAGCGGACGAAATGACCTGGTCGAACGATCACGGGCAGCCGCAAGAATTTGACCGAATCGTGCATCTGCGACGGCACCGCACTCCGTAGCACGGGTATTCCACGCCGACAGAGGTGTGGGACCGACCACGGGAGTACAGAATGAAGAAGTCCATCGCAATGCTGGTTGCACTGTTCACGATCCTGTTGGCGTCGCCGGCCAGTGCCCAGGATGCCACGATCATGCTTGCCCACGGCATCCCCGATACCGACGTCGACGTCGTGGTCGACGGCAGCGTCGTCATCGACGGCTTCTCGTTCGGCGACATGGAGGATCTCTCCGCGTTCGCCGGTCAGACCCTCACCGGCCTGACCGTCAACCTCGCCGGCACCGATACCGTGGCCCTCGACCTCGGCGACTTCGCAGTCCCTGCGGCCGGCAACTTCACCGTCGTCGCCCACCTCGACGCCGACGGCAACCCGAGCGCCTCGGTCTTCGAGAACGACACGTCGACCATCGCAGCCGGCGAGGGTCGCCTCGTCGTCCGTCACACTGCAGCTGCCCCGGCCGTGGACGTCCTCGCCAATGGCGCCGCGGCATTCACCAACGTGTCCAACGGTGACGAGGGCCAAGCCGATCTTGCAGCCGGCACCATCTCCGCCGAGGTCGTCCCAACCGGTACAACCACACCCGTGGTGATCGGCCCGGCTGACCTGCCCATCACCGAAGGAGCATCGCTCATCGTTTACGCAGTCGGTTCGCTCGATGCCGACAACCTCTCGGTCCTGACGCAGAACATCACCGGACTCGGCTCCACCCCCAGTGTGGTCAACACCGGCAACAGCCCGGTCGACAACGGCGGGGCCAGTACGCTGGCAATCGTGTCGATCGCCGTGGTCGCGTTGCTCGCCCTGGGACTCGGCGCCCGCCGCCTGGCCACGGTTCAGGGCTGACCTGCACGTGAACGTCCTGCGCATCGCCGCCGGCACGCTGGCCCTGACCCTTCTGGTCGGGTCGTGTGCCGGCGGCGTCGCGTCGGTGGACCCGGCGGCGAGATCAACTGTGGCCGCGGGCGCGGTCGAATCGACCACAACCGCTGCGCCCAGGTCGCCGACAACCGACTCACCGCCCGTCAACACCGCATCGACGTCCGATGCCGCGGTCCCCCCGTCCGATTCCACGATCGAGCTCTCGCCCCTCGCCGAGCTCGTGCAGCCGGCCGAGAACCTTCGCTTCGATACCGAGGCCGTCACCCCGGCTCCAGAGCCGGTCTGGGTAGACATCGAAAGCATCGGCGTAGCCGGGGCCGGGGTACGCGACGTGGGGGTCCAAGCCAACGGTGAGCTGGAGATCCCAGGCGCCAGCGAGATCGGCTGGTACCGCTGGAGCCCCAGCCCCGGCCGGGCTGGATCGGCGGTGCTGGCCGCCCACATCGCCTACGACGGCACCGATGGGGTGTTCCGTCACCTCGACGACGTGGAAGTCGGTGCGCTCGTCACCGTCGGCTACGACGACGGCTCGGTCCGCGAGTTCGAGATCATCGAGAGGAGCCAGTACCGCAAGGACGAATTGCCGTTCGACCGGATATTCGCCAAGGACGGCGATCCTGTCGTGGCCCTGATCACCTGCGGCGGCACGTTCAACCGGACACTTCGCAGCTACGACGACAATGTCGTCGCCTACGCCGTTCCGACATGACCGCGGGCGTGGTGTGGTTCCGACTAGACCTACACCTCGAGGACAACCCGGCGTGGGCTGCCGCTACCTCGGCCCACGATTAGGTCGTCGCCGTGTTCGTCATCGAGGCCACGTTGATGAACGCTGCTGGACCGATTCGCCGAGACCAGCTCCTCGCCCACCTTCACGCCCTCGACGACGAGATCCGCGCCTGCGGCGGGGGCCTCGTGGTCCGCACCGGCCCTGCCGCTACCGCCATCCCTCGTGCCATCAGCGAGTGTGAAGCGTCGTGGACGCCGGCATGCGCCAGTTGACCCAGACCGGGTGGATGCACAACCGGGTCCGAATGATCTGCGCCAGCTTCTTGGTCAAGGACCTCCTCATCGACTGGCGCCGAGGGGAACGCTTCTTCCGACATCACCTCGTCGACGCCGACATCGCGCAGAATGCCGGCAACTGGCAATGGATCGCCGGCACCGGCCCCGACGCCGCCCCGTACTTCCGGGTCTTCAACCCCACTGGCCAAGGCCAGAAGTTCGACCCCGATGGTGACTACGTCCGGCGCTGGGTGCCCGAGCTCGCCAGTCTTCCCGCGACGATCATCCACCAGCCGAGCGCCGCCGATCCCGGCCAGCTCGTGGCGTCCGGAGTGATCCTCGGTGAGACCTACCCCACCCCGATCGTTGACCACACTCGGGCCCGCGAACGAGCGCTCGAATCCTACAAACATGCCCTGGCCTGACCAGAGACAACTCCGATGCGCTATCGGCCTGGATGCTGCGATCGATGCTGGGCCAGCGAGCGTGTCAGGCATCGGCCCCCGATCCGACAAGCCCACCGCTACGGTCACCCGGGTGAAGCAACTCTGGAGCCATCGTGACGTCGACGCGCCGGCGAACACCGTCTGGGAGCTGCTGACGAACCCTCGACACTGGCCTGTCTGGGGGCCGACCGTCCGGCAAGCCGAGCTGCACGGCGAGCGGCTGGAAGCCGGCGCCACAGGGACCGTGACAACCATGCTCGGCCTGGATCTGCCGTTCGAGATCACCGCGTACGACGAAGCCGAACGCTGGGCCTGGAAGGTCGCTGGTGTGACGGCGACCGATCTCCGCTTGGAGATACCGAGGATCTCGGCGGCTTCGGTCACGGTGTAGGTGAGTCGTTGTGG
>JAOTZB010000119.1 GCA_029861625.1 Acidimicrobiia bacterium | reverse complement strand
CCATCTCGTGCCGGCGTTCTACGGCATCCGTGGGATCCGCGAAGCGCTCCTCGGTGATGGGGGCGTTCGTGACGTCGCGGGCGACACCGCGATCGTCGCCGCGTTCTGCCTGGTCCTCGTGCCCCTCGCGACCTGGGTGTTCACCCGCTCGATCGCCACGGCCAAGCGAGCCGGCACGCTGGGCTCCTACTGATCCATTCGCGACTCCGGTCGACCGGACCGGATCCGATCGAGCAGCGCAACCGCGTCCGCGGGCTCGGCGCCGGCATCGGCGCCTCGGCCCAGACGGAACCCTGGGAGGCCGCCGAGCGTGATGAGCGTCGAGAAACAGCCGCGGAGGTGGACCGGCGACTCACTCAAGAGGAACGACGAGAGGACCCACCGGCGTCGATCCTCGGCCTCGAGCGGGCTGACCTCGCTCGGACCCTCGCCGGAGAGGACCACGAATTCGCGAAGCGGCCGCCAGCCGACCGAGAGCACCCGATCGGGCAACATCCAGCGACCCCGCTCGTCGCCCGGCATCGCGATGCTTCCCTCCAGCCAGCGATCGCTGATCAGCTCGGACGGGAGCGAGGCTCGACGTGGTAGTCCGCTGACGAGCAGCCCACCGTCACCGGGGGCGACGCGAACGGCGACCAGGTCGTCGGCGAGTGCTTCCCAACCTTCGTCGAGGGCGGCAGCCATCAGGGTCGACTTGCCGCTCCCGCTCGGCCCGAGGAGCATCACCGCTGTGCCGTCCTTCGCGATGGCCGCTCCGTGCACGACCGTCAGTCCGAAGGGCACGAGCGCCGCGGTCAGCGCCGGCACGGCCAGCTGGCGAACTGCTCTCCACAACAGCGGCAGGCGGAGGTCACCGCCGACCCGGATCTCGGATCCCGAGACCTGGCAGCTCATGCCGAGGTCGTGGTCACAACGAAGGTCGTGGTCGTCGAACCACAGCCGCATGCTGGAGATCCGATCGTCGGCTGGACGGGCGGGCAGGGCCGGAGCCGTCGCCGAGAGCGTGAGGTGGAGCTCGGGGACAGCCGTCGTCGGCGGCGCGCCGCCGATCAACCAGTCGAGGCAGCGCTCGAGATCCGATGACTCGGCGACCACGGCGAGGGCCACACCGGCCAGGTGCACGTTCCGGGCATCGCCGGCTGTTCGGTCGCTTCGGGGGACGGTCATGTGTCGCCCGAGGGTACTGTTCGGGCCGGATCGTCCGCTCCAGTAGAGTCCGGTCGTGGTCGACCCCCGGACCGTCGCGTCGCTCCTGCGGGCTCGAATCGATCGCGAGCCCCTCTGGATCGAGACGTCGGGCGAATCCATGGGGGCCAGCATCCCGGCCGGGGCCCGGGTGCTCATCGAGAGAGTGAGCCGCAGTCCCCGGCTCGGCGAGGTGTGGGCGTTCGCCGAAGCCGACGGCACGATCGTCGCCCACCGGTTTGCCGGCACGACCAAGACCGGTCTCGTGTTCGCCGGTGACGGGAACCGCCACCGCGACGGACCAGTGAGCACCGAACACCTCATCGGTCGCGTCCGCGAGCTCGATGTCGACGGCCGTCGGCGTCCGATCCGCCGATGGCCGACGGTCGTCATGATCGTCCGTCGAACAGGATCTGGGGCGAGGGGGATCGCGAGGCGCCTTGCGACGAGGCGGACGCCACTGTAGATTTCAGGCCGAGGATCTCCGCCCGGAGATCGCGAGCGGCGAAAGCCAGGCACGGACATGGCACAAGAGCGGGAAACCAAGTCAACGCAGTACGAGGCACCGGCGGTCACCGACCACGCGCAGATCCGGGCCATGCTGCACCACAAGCACAACGGCGGCGGCGCCTCCTGACCTCACGCCTCGGGACCTGACGGCGACGTCGTCAGTCCGACGGCGGCACGCGGTCCGCCGACAGCCGGCGGCCCGATGACGACATGTCGAGATCGGGCTCGAGCCCCTCGCGACCTGGGTCGCTCGAGCTCCGGAACTCCTCGGCCTCGGGCCGAGGCTTCGGCTTGCTGAGCACTCGCTTGCCCAGCGAGTGGAGACGGGGTTCGCCCTTGAAGCGACGGCGCGGCCGGAGCGCGACCGCCCACCAGAGCTCCTCATGCAGCGTGGGCTCGGGAATCTTCCAGGGATTCGATGCGGCGCGGATGCCGAAGAGGCCCACCCCGCGATCTCGGATGATGGGCAAGAGCCGACCGAGCATTGCCCCGCTCAGCCCGGCTCCCCGATGGGCGGGATCGACGATCATGTCACTGATCACGTCGTATCGCTGCGTCCGTGCGGCGATCATCAGCGACCCGACGATCTGCGAATCGATCTCGAGGACGACCGCGTCGCGCCCGACGCAGGCCTCGACGTACTGCCTGGCCGCCTGCCGGTTCGGGAAGTCGATCAGTGGCGTCCGCCACTGCATGTCGGTCAGCTGGTCGACATCGAGGGGACCGGCGAGACGAGTACGCGGATCAGGATCGTCCCACTCGACCTCGAGATCCCACTCGAATCGACCGACGTGACACACGTAGGGTCGGCCGGCACGGTCGATCAGTGAGCACACCGGTTCGACGTCGGGACGGAACCCGACGACCATGGTGGCGGGACCCCGATCGATCGCACGACCGATCGGGGCGGCCGCTCGTTCGTCGATGATCAACGGATACGAGACCCAGTGCAGGGGATAGGTCCGAACCGTGAGCAGGGCACCGTGCAACGTCCCGTCGGCGTCACGGGCGAGCCAGGTTCGACAGTTGCGTCCGAGCGTGGTGGCATCGATGGCCTCGCTCAGGAGGTAGGTGGATCGCGGCTCGTACTCGGCGAGCAGTGCGTGCAGCGCGTGCACGTCGCGCACGCGGGACAACGTCGTCCGGTTCTGCGGCTCAGCCCCGCTCACCGGGCCTCCCCGTCAAGGACCTGCGGGGGGAGCTCACAACTCACCCGCCGTGACCCCCGCGTAGTAGGCGTCGCGGCTCGGACGGCCGCCGGTCGGTGGGCGCCAGTCCCAGGGCGCATACGCCTCCGGGCGACGCAGGAGCCGTCGGGCGTCTCTTGACACGCCGGCCAGAAAGGCCTGGAGCGTGTCGGTCGTTGCGCCTCGTCCGGACATGATCACCATGCTCGGGTGGCTGCCCGAGTCGGCCCGCTTCCCCGACATCGGAAGTCGATCGACCGCAGCGTTGACACCGAGCCAGGTGCGGCCGCCGGCCAGTTCCACGATGACATCGCGATCGACACGGGCTCCGACCGACGACGCGGCTCGTTGCAGGACGGCCGCGACCGGCGGGCCGACTCGCGCATCGTTGGCCCGCCTCACCACTGCAGCCCAGTCGAGCCGTTCATCGCGGCAGAGCCGATCGATGTCCATGAGCCACACGAGCCGGTTGGCTCCGGCGAGCGCGGCGTGAAGGGAGATCTGCACCAGCGTGTCGGTCGGGTCGAAGGTCGAGACCTCGTGGTCGCCCACCCGCACGGAGACCCGCCGGTCGAACAACTCGTCGATGTCGACCTCGAAGCTGTCCCTCACCGCTCCGAGTGCCACGGTGTGCCAGTGCAGGTCGACGATCATCGACCCGGCCCGGAAGGGCAGCTCCGCGATGCGGAGATCACGGAATCCCTGCCAGTTCCGGCACAGTCCAGGGAAGCCGGCTTCCTCGAATGCGGTGGCGGCCGCCGCGAAGCCCGTCCGGCCGACGAGCACGTCGATGTCGCGGTACTCACGATGGTCGGGAGTGTCGTACCACTGGCTCGCGAGGACCGGGCCCTTGAAGACGATGCCCGGCACTCCCGCAGCGTCGAGCGCGCCCTGGATCGCCGGCAGCTGGCGGCGGGCCTCGAGGTGCGCTGCCATGCTGTCGCGGCGGGCCGCAGCGAGCGGGTCGAGGACCTCCGTGGCCACATCGAACGACTGGAGGCGGGCGTGCACCCGGCCGGCGACACGATGCGCGATCGCCGGTTCGACCAGCATCTCGGCGTCGATCACCTCCAGCCGCGACCGCAGCTCGTCGTCGGTGGCGGAGCCGACACACGCGTACAGGGCGGCGCGCACCGCCGCCGCCCGTCGCGACCGCAGTGGAGCGCGAGGTCTCCCGCCGACAGGTTCCCTGGTCACGGATCGAAGTGTACGCAGCGCCTGATCCGGCCGTCTCGCCAGCGGACGCGCGACATCGATCTCGGACTTCGACACTGCGTGGCAATCGGATACCATGTTTGTCACCTTGCGCGTTCTTCGTGCAACGACAACTCAAGGGCGGTGCGGCACATGACGAACGATTCCGGGTCCCACGCCGTGCGCGAGCTCGCCATCAGTGGCGGTTCGCCGGCGTTTTCCGAGCATCAGTACGTGGGACGACCCAACCTGCCACGGCGCCACACGCTCCACGACGCACTCGACGAGATCTTCGACCGCCAGTGGCTCACCAACGCGGGCCCGATGGTCAACCGGTTCGAGGAACGCCTCGCCGACATGCTGGGCGTCGAGCACTGCATCGCCATGACCAACGGCACCGTCGCCCTCGAGATCGCCATACGGGCGGCCGGACTGACCGGCGAGGTCATCGTGCCCTCGTTCACCTTCATCGCAACCGCTCATGCACTGCAGTGGCAGGAGGTCACACCGGTCTTCTGCGACATCGAGCCCACCACCCACAGCATCGACCCGGCCCGGATCGAGTCGCTCATCACGCCGCGTACCACCGGAATCGTCGGCGTCCACCTGTGGGGCAATCCCTGCGATGTCACGGCGATCCAGGAGATCGCCGACCGCCACGGCCTCCGGGTCATCTACGACGCCGCCCACGCATTCTCGAACACCCACCAACAGCGCCCGATCGGTGGCTTCGGCGACGCCGAGGTGTTCAGCTTCCACGCGACGAAGTTCTTCAACACGCTCGAGGGGGGTGCGGTCACGACCGACGACGCCGATCTCGCCGAGCGCGTCCGACTGATGAAGAACTTCGGATTCACCTACTACGACCAGGTCGAACACGTCGGCACGAACGGCAAGATGAACGAGATGTCGGCGGCGGTCGGGCTCGCCGGACTCGACAGCCTCGACGACGTGATCGCCCGGAACCGCGCGAACTACCTGGCCTACCGCGACAACCTCGCTGACATCCCCGGCGTCCGGCTCTTCGAGCTCGACGAGAACGAGCGCAACAACCACCAGTACGTCGTCATCGAGGTCGACCGCGAGCGCATCGGGCTCACCCGTGACGAGATCCTCGTCGCGTTGCACGCCGAGAACGTCATCGCCCGGCGGTACTTCTACCCGGGCTGTCACCGCATGGAGCCCTACCGGTCCTATTTCCCGAACGCGGGTCTGCTCCTGCCGTGGACGACCGAGATCGCCGAGAAGGTACTGTGCCTCCCCACCGGTACCTCGATCTCACTCGAGTCGGTGGGGACGATCTGCGCCGTGATCGGCGACATCGTCGATCAGGCCGACGCTCTCCAGCGGCTCGACATCGACACCGACGCCATGCAGGTGCCGCAGTACGGTGCGCTCAAGCTCGAGGGGATCCGGCTGCAGTGAGCCCTGGAAACACCGACACCGCCTCCGTTGTGGAGCAGGGGTCGTCACTCGGCGGCTACCAACATCGGGACTATGCGCTCGCGATCGCGGAGGCCGCACCGGTCGTCCACCTCGGAGCCAGCGAGGCCAACTTCATCGAACGACCCACCACCGACGGCGACGACATCGACCTCAGCTGGGCCTACCCGATCCTGTGCTGCACCGACTGGGCCGTCCTCGGCCGAGATCTCGAGGATCTGGGCGACCGCTACGTCACGGTCTCGGCCATCACCGACCCGTTCGGTGCCTACGACGAGCCGCTGCTGGCGGCGACGTTTCCCGATGTGTGCCGCGTCTACAAGGCCCACTTCGTCACCGACCTCGCGCAGTCGCCCGACGATTTCGTCGCCGGCCACCATCGGCGGAACATCCGGCGGGCCAAGGCCTCGGTCTCGGTCGAACGGTCAGGCGATCCCCTCGGGCTCGTCGCCGAGTGGATCGATCTCTACGAACACCTCATCGGCCGCCACGACATCGGCGGCGTGCAACGATTCTCGCCCGAGTCGTTCGAACGCCAGCTCGCCGTCCCCGGTGTCGAGGTATTCGTCGCCAGGCTCGACGGCCGGGCAGTCGGAATGCTCGTATGGTACGTGCAGGGACAGGTTGCGTACTACCACCTCGGCGCGTATTCGCCCGACGGTTATGACGCCCGCGCGTCGTTCGCCCTCTTCGACGCCGCCATCGACCACTTCCGCAACGTCGGGCTCGGTTGGCTGTCGCTCGGCGCCGGCGCCGGAACCGAGGTCGATGCCGACGACGGTCTCTCGCGCTTCAAGCGCGGATGGTCGACAGCGACGAAGCCCGCGTACTTCGTCGGCAGAGTGCTCGACCGAGACGCATTCGAACGCCTGTCGGCCCGCGCCGAGGACGCACCGGCCGGCTATTTCCCACCCCACCGACATGGCGAGTACAGCTGAACCTCACCGCGGCGTCGCGGTCGCGGCGCCACCCCCGAGTACACAAGGAGACCCAATGGATGACGCGCTGAGCCGGATCGTTGCCGATGTGTTCGACATCGACTCGTCCGAGCTGAGCGACGAGGTCGACTTCCCGTCGCTCGACGGCTGGGACTCGCTGAACCACATGGAGTTCATCACCCGGGTCGAGGAGACGTTCGAGGTCGAGCTGACCGGCGACGAGATCGCCGACATGCGCTCGATCGCGTTGACTCGCAAGATCCTCGCGGCCAAGACGACACCGTGAAGCTGAGCGACCAGGTCGTCCTGATCACCGGAGCCACCGGCCAGATCGGGCGCGCCCTCGTGACCGATCTCGCGTCCGACGCCCAGCGAGTGCTCGCCGTCGACCTCGCAGCCGGTCCGGCCCACGGACAACCGGTGCCCGACAACGTCGCCGGCTACACGTGTGACCTCGCCGACCATGTCGCGGTCGAGCGGCTCGCCGCGTCGCTCGCCGACAACGAGCCGGCCGTCACCGTCGTCGTCAACTGCGCCGGTCGGATCCACTCCGAGCCGGCCGTGAAGCTGCTGTCCGACGGACGCGGCCACCACGAACCCGACAGTTGGCGCGACACCATCGCCGCGAACCTCGACACCACATTCAACGTCGGCGTGTGCTTCGCCGAGCAGATGGTACGGGGCCGGCGTCCGGGAGTGATCGTCAACATCAGCTCGGTGGCGGCCGCGGGGAACGCGGGCCAGTCCGCCTACTCGGCGGCCAAGGCGGCGGTGAACGCTCTGACCGTCACATGGGCCAAAGAGCTCGGGGGTCACGGCATCCGCTGCGTCGCCGTCGCGCCGGGCTTCATGGACACCGAGACGACTCGCACGTCGTTGAGCGAGAAACACATCGATCGGTGGGTCAAGACCACGCCGCTGCGCCGGATGGGCACGATCGACGACGTGACCTCCGCCGTACGGTTCGCGATCGAGAACGACTTCTACTCCGGTCGGGTCATCGAGCTCGACGGCGGCCTGAGGCTCTGATCGCGATGGACGACCGATACATCTTCGACCTCGGTTCGGCCTTCCGCGCCGTGGCCCGACGAAACGGTTCCGGTGTCGCACTGCGGTACCCGTCCGGCACGGCCATGACCTATGGCGAGCTCGACCGCCGCTCGAACCAGGTCGGCTCGGCCCTCCACGAGCTCGGTGTTCGGCGTCACGACGTCGTCTGCATCCTCAGCAACAAGTCCCCGAACGCCTTCGCAGCCCTGCTCGGCGCGTTGAAGATCGGTGCGATCTACACGAACCTCGACGTCTCCAGTCCGTGGATACGCCTCGAGAAGATCCTCGGTCGCTGCGAACCGCGAATCGTCCTCTACGACGAAGCCGGACCCGAGCTGCTCGCCCAGCTGTCCGACTCCGGCTACACCCCCGTCGAGCTCGGCGGAGACGAGCTCACCAGCCTGGTCGAACAACAGCCCGACCATGCCCCGTGCGTCGCAGCGGTCACTGCATCCGATCCGGCCTACCTCATGTTCACGTCGGGCTCGACCGGCTTCCCCAAGGGCGCCGTCATGAGCCACGGCAACGTCTTGAACTTCATCCGATGGGGCCAGACGACCTTCGACGTCACCACCGACGACGTGTTCACCAACGTGAACCCCGTCTATTTCGACAACTCGGTGTTCGATGTCTACGTCGGCCTGTTCTCGGGCGCGACGGTCTGCCCAATCAACGCCGAGGCCTTGGACGGCCCGCGGGCAATCGTCGACGCAGTCAACTCCCTCGAGTGCACGATCTGGTTCTCGGTGCCGTCGTTCCTGGTCTACCTGCTCACGACCAGGGCACTCGAAGCAACCGACTTCGGCGACATCCGGTGCATCGTCTTCGGGGGCGAGGGCTTTCCCAAACCCCGGCTGGCCGAGCTCCACGACCTCTTCGCCCGCCGGGCCCGCCTCGTCAACGTGTACGGACCGACCGAATGCACGTGCATCTGCTCGTCGTACGACATCGGCCCTCACGATCTCGAGGACCTCGACGCCCTCGCGCCGCTCGGCGAGCTCGCACCGAACTTCGGCCACCGGATCGAGCCGATCGACGATGCCGACCCCGACTTCGGCGAGCTGTGGCTCTCCGGGCCGAACGTCGGTCTCGGCTACTACAACGATCCCGAGCGCACGAGCCAGTCGTTCGTTCCCCATCCCGACCAGGGGAAGTACCGGACCATCATGTACCGCACCGGCGATCTCGTCCGACGAGATGCCGACGGGCGCCTCCACTTCAAGGGCCGGGCCGACAACCAGATCAAGCACATGGGCTACCGCATCGAGCTGGAGGAGATCGAGGCCGGGCTCAACACGCTGCCCTACGTCCGCCAGGCCGCGGTCGTCTACGACCGCGGCGCCGGCCCGGTCGGTCGCATCATCGGCTTCGTCGACAGCGACGGCGACCGATCCCAGCGAGACATCCTCGCCGACCTCGCCGAGGTGCTTCCGCCGTACATGTTGCCGAACAAGGTGCGCAACGTCGGGTCACTCCCGAAGAACCGGAACGGCAAGGTCGACCGAACCCAGCTGTTGGAGCTGACATGACACGCGACATCGTCGTCTTCGGGGCGGGCAAGATCGCCCAGGTCGCGAGCTCCTACATCGCAACCGATCCCGACGTGTCGATCATCGGCTACACCTGCGACGCAGAACACGTCGACGCCGACACCTTCGAGGGCCTTCCCCTCGTCGCCTTCGAAGAGGTCGCCGAGCGGTTCCCTCCCGACCGGGCCGAGATGTTCATCGCACTCGGCTACCAGGACATGAACGACCTGCGGGCGGCCCGCCTCGCCGCCGCACGCGATCTCGGCTACCGACCTGCCACGTTCGTCCACCCCGCAGTCGAGCTGACCCCCGACATCAGCATCGGCGCCGGGAGCTTCATCACGAGCTCGGTGGTCATCCAGCCCCGCGTCGACATCGGCGAGAACGTCTTCGTGTTCGGCGGTGCGGTCATCGGCCATCACTCCACGATCGGCGACAACTGCTGGATCACCTCCCATGCCAGCATCCTCGGTGTCTGCACGGTCGGTCCGAACGGCTTCTTCGCGGCGAACGCGACGATCGGGAACGGTCTGACACTCGGTCGTCGGTGTTTCATCGGTGCGAACGCACTGGTCACCAAGGACCTCGACGACGGCAGCGTCGTCGTGAGCGGCCCGTCCGAGGTCCTACGCGTGAACAGCGACCAGTTCCTCAGGTTCTCGAGGTTCACATGACCAGCAACGGCGAGATTGGAGATCAGATGAGCACAATCGACACCCCCCGGCTCGGCACCCTCATCGACGAGATCGAGGAAGTGGGCTACTGCCGGATTCCCGGCGTCTACAGCAAGGATCGGGCCGCCGACGCCCTCGACAAGGTCCGCTGGTGGTACGAGCGCACCAAGGACAACACGTCCGACAACGTCCCGTTCCTGAACATCGGACAGCCGACCGTCTACAACCTGCAGAACAAGGATCCGTTCTTCCCGGAGCTCCTCTTCGAGCCCGAGGTGATGCAGGACATCCTCGTGCACTTCCTGAACGACCAGTGGTTCAAGCAGATCCCCGAGGGCGAGCCCAACTACATTCTGCGGTCCTACATCGCCCGGAGCAGCAACAGCCAGCTCCCGATGCACCTCGACTCGTTCGTGCCCTACACCGGGTCACACGTCTTCATCATGCAGTACTCGATCATCCTCGAGGATCAGAACGCCGACAACGGGTGCACCGTCGTCGTTCCCGGCTCCCACCTCGCGGGCGAGTACACCACCCAGGACACATTCGACGATGCGGTCCGCGTCGAGTCCGAGGCGGGCGACGTCGTCATCTGGGACAGCCGCCTGTGGCACGGCACCACCGAGAATGCATCCGACACCACCCGCTGGGCCATCGTCG
>JAOTZB010000117.1 GCA_029861625.1 Acidimicrobiia bacterium | reverse complement strand
GCGGCTGGCAGGAACGAAGCGGCCGACAGATCACCGACGTGGCCCGCGAGCTCGCCGACGCCGGCGTCGAGGCGCTGATCGTCACCGAGATCGAACGTGACGGCACGCTCGACGGCCCCGACATCTCCGGTCTCTCCGGCCTGCTGGCGGTCACCGGCATCGCCGTGATCGCGAGTGGTGGTGTCGGCTCGCTCCACGACATCGACGCGTTGCGCCGGATCGATGTCGACGGTTCGAGGCTCGCCGGCGTCATCGTCGGCCGAGCGATCTATGACGGCGCGTTCAGCGTCGGCGATGTGCAGGAGATGCTGCGATGACGGACCGGACCACCGATGCAACGGTGCGCGCCGCCCGGGTCATTCCCTGTCTCGATGTCGACGCGGGTCGGGTGGTGAAGGGTGTGAACTTCGTCGACCTGGTCGACGCCGGCGACCCCGTCGAGCTGGCGGAACGCTACGACGCCGCGGGTGCCGACGAGCTCGTGTTCCTCGACATCACCGCCTCGTCGGATGACCGTGACACCATCGTCGAGGTCGTCCGACGTACGGCCGAGGTGGTCTTCATCCCCTTCACGATCGGCGGTGGGATCCGATCGGTCGAGGACGCCCGCCGGCTCTTGCGGGCCGGCGCCGACAAGGTCTCCGTGAACACGGCCGCCGTCGAACGGCCCGAGCTCGTCGCCGAGATCGCAACCGAGTTCGGCAGCCAGTGCGCGGTGGTCGCCATCGATGCCAGGCGCGCGCCGGCCGGCGAGGCGGGCCCGCCCAGCGGATTCGAGGTCTTCGTCCACGGTGGGCGCACACCGACCGGGATCGACGCCGTCGCATGGGCGGCGGAGGTCGAGCGGCGCGGCGCAGGCGAGATCCTGCTCACGTCGATGGACCGCGACGGCACCCGTGACGGGTTCGATCTCGAGCTGACCCGGGCGGTGAGCGACGCGACGAACATCCCGGTGATCGCGAGCGGTGGTGTGGGCACCCTCGAACACCTCTCCGAGGGCGTCATCGACGGCCACGCCGACGCCGTGCTCGCCGCATCGATCTTCCACTTCGGCGAGGCGACCATCGGCGAGGCGAAGGCCGACATGGCCGAACACGGCATCACCGTGCGGCCGAACGAGGACTGACGCCTCCGCTACGCCAGCGCGAGCTGGCGGATCACAGCTGCGATCGACTCCCTCACCTCGGCCGTCGCACCGGCGAGGAAGTGATCGCAGTCGAGGAGCACCTGCACCGTGGTGTTCGGCCAGTCCGCGACAGCGGTCCGGGCATCTTCGGGGGACAGGAACTGATCGTGTTCGGGGACGATGAGATGTTTGGCACGCCGGTCGGTCGCTGTCGCCATCTCGGCCGGGGGGATGCTGCGAAGCGGCGCCGCCACGAGGATCCAGCCGTTGACGACGGCATCGTCGACCGTCGCCGCGAGGTCGGCGCCGAACGACCAGCCCACAACGGTCACGCCGATCCCGGGGACGAGCCCACTCAGGTGGCTGACCGCCGCGGCCACGTCGAGATGTTCGAGGCTGCCATCGGCATGCACCGAGCCCGACCGCTCGACCCCCCGGAAGTTGAACCGCAGCACTGCGACGCCGATGCGGTCGAGACCTTCGGCGATCGCCACGAGAAGCGGTGCTCGCATCGACCCGCCGAACTGGGGATGCGGATGACAGATGACGGCCGCTCCCCATGCGTCGGGCGGGACCGCCAACAGCCCTTCGAGCGCGACGCCGTCAGCGGTCGTGAATGTGACGACGTCGTGGGCCATGCCGGCAGACGGTAGCGTCAGCAACGTGAGTCCCGCCGAAGCGTCGTTCGCCGACGACAAGCTGCCGATCAAGATGTTGAACGATCGCATCCTCGTT
Organism: Acidimicrobiia bacterium; assembly: GCA_029861625.1. GTDB lineage: Bacteria > Actinomycetota > Acidimicrobiia > Acidimicrobiales > JAHEJN01 > JAOTZB01. Next base: position 8,519 of record JAOTZB010000117.1, on the reverse strand, counting down.
CGCCTGGGCGCGAGCGAGGGCGAGCGCCGATCCACCGGCGGGATCCTCATCCCGGCCACGGCGCAGGTGAGCAAGCGCCTCGTGTGGGCCGAGGTCGTGGCCGCGGGAGGAAATGTGCGCAACATGGAGATCGGCGACCGCGTGCTCTTCAATCCCGAGGACCGCTACGAGGTCGAGGTCCGGGGCGAGGAGTTCATCATCCTCCGTGAGCGCGATGTGCATGCCGTGGCCGCGGAACGGCTCGAAGAGTCGGGTACCGGCCTCTATCTCTGACGTGCACCCGTCACGCGACGACTTCCGGGCCCTCGCCTCGTCCTACACCGTCGTTCCGGTCGGCGCGAGCTGGTGGCCGACCTCACGACCCCTGTCGCGGCGTTCGCGCGGGTCGTCCGAGATCAGCCCGGATTCCTCCTCGAGTCGGTCGAACACGGCGAACGATGGAGTCGGTTCTCGTTCATCGGACGGAACCCGCTGGCCACGTTGACAGCTCGGGGCCGGGCCGTCGATCTCCAGGGAAGCATGCATCCCGACGTGCCGCTCGACCGGGGGATCCTCGCGGCGCTCGAGGCGATCCTCGACACGTATCGCTCCCCGAGCCTCGCCGACCTGCCGCCTCTGCACGGCGGCCTCATGGGGTACCTCGGCTACGACGTCGTTCGTGAGGTCGAGCATCTTCCCGACGTACCCCACGACGATCTCGGGCTCCCCGACGCGGTGCTGTCGATCATCGGTCAGCTCGCGGTGTTCGACCACTGGCGACAACGCGTCACCCTGATCCACAACGTGGTCGTGCCCACCGACGCCACGATCGACGAGCTCGACGCGCTCTACGACGCTGCCGGTTCCGCCCTCGACCAGCTTGCTCTCGACGGGGCCCGACCGCTCGGGGAGCCGTTCCTCGAGCCGCCAACCGGCGACGACCCGCTCCCCGACGTCACATCGAGTATGTCACGCGCCGACTACTGCGCGGCGGTAGAGGTGGCCAAGGAGCACATTCTCGCCGGCGACATCTTCCAGGTCGTCCTCGCCCAGCGGCTCGACTTCTACCTCGGGGCCGACCCCTACGACCTGTACCGGGTACTCCGACAGGTGAATCCGAGCCCGTACATGTACTTCCATCGCCACGACGACGTCACGCTGGTGGGCTCGTCGCCCGAACCGATGGTGCAGTTGCTCGGCGACCAGGTCATCTCCCGGCCGATTGCCGGGACGCGGCGGCGAGGCGCCACCGAGGCCGAAGATCGCCGCCTTGGCGCCGAGCTCGCAGAACATCCAAAGGAGGTCGCCGAGCACATCATGTTGGTCGACCTCGCCCGCAACGACGTCGGCCGTGTGGCCGACTTCGGGACGGTGACCGTCGACGAGCTGATGACCCTCGAGCGCTACAGCCACGTGATGCACCTCACCTCGGAGGTGTCGGGAGACCTCCGTGCGGGGCAGACCCCCATCGACGTGCTGCGGGCCACCCTGCCGGCCGGCACGGTGTCGGGCGCGCCCAAGGTGCGGGCGATGGAGATCATCGACTCGCTCGAGCCGGTGAAGCGCGGGCCCTACGCCGGGGTGGTGGGTTACCTCGACTTCTCCGGCAACATCGACACCGCAATCGCGATCCGTACGATGGTGATCAGCGGCGATCGCGCGTCGGTTCACGCCGGTGCCGGCATCGTCGCCGACAGCGTGCCCGAGGACGAACACGAGGAGTGCCACAACAAGGCCCGCGCGCTGCTGTCGGCGGTGGCCGCAGCCAGGCGCATGACCGAGGCGCGGGGCCGTGTGGACGCGATGGGAGATCGATCATGACCGCGACGCTTGTAGCTGCCCGACTCGAACGCGATGTCGTGATCGCGCGTGGCCCCGGTACGGCGGACTACCTCCAGGGCCAGCTCGCCCAAGATGTTGCTGCGCTCGGTGACGGCGACAGTGCCTGGAGCCTGCTGCTCGAACCCCAGGGCAAGATGGTCGCAGTGCTGCGGATCACGAGGGCGACCGTCGACGAGTATCTGCTCGACGTCGACACGGGCTGGGCCGACGCCGTCGTCGCTCGACTCGAGCGATTCAAGCTCCGGACCGCCTGTGACTTCACCGCGGTCCGGTGGCCGGCGATCTCCTATCGGGGTCCGGGTGCCGAGGCCGTCGAGGCCGACGCGCCGATCGTCGCGGCTGCGGCGTGGGCGGGTGTGGAGGGCGTCGACGTCGTCGGCCCCGATGTGGCCGGGCTCGAAGTGGTCGCCGGCGCGGAGCTGGTCACGGCCGGGCAGTTCGATCTGTTGCGGATCGGGGCCGGATGGCCGGCCATGGGCGCAGAGATCGACGCTTCGACCATTCCTGCCGCGTCCGGTGTCGTCGACATCGCGGCGAGCTTCACGAAGGGCTGCTACACCGGCCAGGAGCTGGTCGCGCGGATCGACAGCCGGGGCAACAACACGCCGACCCGGCTCGTCGGGCTCCGGGCGGCCCCCGGCACGCCGGTCGTCGCTGGTGCGCCTGTCACGGTGGGCGGTGAGCCGGCGGGCACCGTTACGTCGGTGGCCACGGACTCGGACGGCTCGGTGGCGGCGCTCGTCTACCTGCGTCGGGCCCACGAGGCTGCGGGCGTCGGAGAGGTCGGCGCCGAGCCCGGCCCGGCAACCGTCGAGCTGCTCGAGCTCCCGGTCAGGCCCTGAGCTCGCGGCCGGTAGGCCGATCGTCCATCGCGCCCGGACCCTCGGTCGTGGGCAGCAGGACCTGGAACTGCGTTCCACCCGTCTCGGGGGTCGTCACCGTGACGGTGCCGCCCATCGCCTCGGTCAGCTCGCGCACGATCGCGAGTCCGAGCCCCGACCCGGTCTCCTTGCGCTGGGGTCTGCGCCGGGCGACGTAGAGGCGCTCGAAGACATGGGGGAGGTCATCGGGTGCGATACCCGGACCGTCGTCGGCGACGACCACCCACGACCAGCCCGGGTGGCAGCCGGTGGCGACGGTGACTCGTAGCCCCGCGTACCGGAGCGCGTTCTCGACCAGGTTGGCGACGACCTGTGCCACCCGATCGGGATCGGCGAAGGTGGGGGCGGCCGATTCGGCCGTGACGTGGTCGAGCTCGATGTCGGCCGACTCGGCCCGATGACCGAATCCGGCGACCACGTCGCCGGTGACGTCGGACAGCTCGAAGGTGCGGGGATGCAGTGAGAACTGCCGGGCGTCGAGCTTGGCCAGGTCGAGGAGGTCGCCGACGAGGCGTTCGAGACGCTGCGACTCGCTCTTGATCACGGCGGCTGCCCTGACATGATCGGGTGCGGTGCCGTCGGCGATCGCATCCGCATATCCACGGATGGACGTGAGGGGTGTCCGGAGATCGTGTGAGACCGACAGGAGGAACTGCTGCTCGAGTCCCTGTGACCGTTCGAGCGAACCGGCCAGCTCGTTCACCGAGCCGGCGAGGTCGTCGAGCTCGGCGTTGTTGCCGGGTGGCTCGACCCGAGCCGCGAAGTCGCCGCCCGCGATCTGGCGAGTCGCGTCGGCGGCGGCGCGCACCGGTCGGGCCAGGCGGCCGGCGAGAAGGTACGCAACGACGAGTGCGGCCCCGAGCGACGCCAGGGCAGAAAGGAAGAACCAACGGAACGCGGGGCTGAAGAGCTCGCCGGCGTCGCGGGTGACGACGACGAAGACGCCGGTGGCGGCGACGGCATCGGTCGGGCCACCGATGCGGGCGACCGCGTAGACGACGTCGCCGCTGCGACCGCTGAGCGAGCCGTCGCTGAGCTCGATCGGCTCGATCTCGTCGAGTGGCAGACCGGCCGGCACCTCGGTGATCGCATCGCCGTCGCGCACGACCAGGAGCCGGGCGTCGTCCTCGGCGAGCTGGGTCTGGAGGCGGGCCAGTCGGGCTCGAACCAGGGTGTTGTCGAAGTCGACGGCCGGCACGGCCGAGAATGCCGTGGCCAGTGCACCTGCCTGCGACTCGAGGTCGGACTGCGCGGAACGGAGGGCCTCGGCTCTGGTCAACAGCAGTGTCCCGATGCCGGCGAGCAGCAATGTGAGCAGCGTGGTCGCGATGATCGACCTGCCGATGCGGCGTCTCACCGGGGCCTCCGGGGAACATCGTCAATCGAGGCGATAGCCCACCCCCCAGACGGTGGTGAGCGGCAGCGCGTCGCCGAGCTTCTTGCGGAGCTGCCTGACGTGTACGTCGACAGTGCGCTCGTCGCCGACCCAGTCGTGGCCCCAGACACCGTCGAGCAGCTGCTGGCGGCTCAGCGCCAGTCCACAGTTCGCCGCGAAGTGGCGCAGCAGGTCGAACTCGCGGGCGGCGAGGGCAACCGGCTCGCCGTCGACCCGGACCTCTCGACGGCCGGTGTCGACCTCGACATCGCCGGCGGCCAGGATCGCCCTGGTCTCGGTGGGTCCGTGCGCCCGGCGCAGGATCGCACGAACCCTGGCGACGAGCTCGCGGGGCGAGAACGGCTTCGTGACGTAGTCGTCGGCGCCGAGCTCGAGCCCGAGAACCCGATCGATCTCGGTGTCGCGGGCGGTGAGCATGAGGATCGGGATGTCGGACTCGGCCCGGAGTCGCCTGCAGATGTCGAGGCCGTCGAGGTCACCCGGCAGCCCGACATCGAGCACGACGAGATCCGGGTTGTGGTCGCGGATCCGGTCGAGGCCGGTTCGGCCGTCGGCGGCCTGGTACACGCGGTAGCCGTCCTTGCGCAGATACATGTCGACGAGGTCAGCGATGTTCGGGTCGTCCTCGACCACCACCACGACTGCACCATCGGCCATGGCACCAATGATGCTCGCGGAAGTGTGAGGATCCTGTGATGGCAGGGTGCGGAGTCCATGATCGAACCGGGCTGAACAGCTCGTGCGGGCTGTGGTGGTCACGAGCGCCCGAGCGGATCCGAGTCCTAAGCTCGATGTCGTGGCCGATGATCGCTCCCACTACGCCACACTCGGCTGTGAACCCTCGGCATCGCCGGTCGAGCTGCGCCGCGCCTACCTGCGCCAGGCGCGGCTCCATCATCCTGATTTCTTCTTGGGCTCGTCGGCTCGACGTCGTGGGGACGCCGAGCTGCGGATGCGGGAGATCAACGAGGCCTGGACGGTGCTCGGCGACCCATCGAGCCGCGCTGCCTACGACGCCGGCGAGGCGAACGGCGCTCGCCATCGTGTGTTCCACGATGAGTGGGTCCCCTACGATCCGACCGATGGTCCCGACCCTCGGGATCTGCTCGACGACACGCCGATGCACGGGTCTCGGGGCCTGCCGGACTGGCTCACGATGTTGCCGGTTGTCCTGCTGGTGTGCTGTGTGTTGTTGTTGGGTGCAGGTGTCTTGTTGAAGCTCGGTGCAGTGCTGGCCGCTGCGGCCGTGACAGGCGGTCTCGCCGTCGTGAGCTTCTTCGTCGTGCCCCTGGTGGCCCTGTCGCGGAGCCAACGAGACCCGGGCATGGCCTCGCCCCGACGCCGGTAGCGTCCCATCGTGGCCGTGACCTATCTCGACCGGATCCTCGCCCATCACCGCGATCGGGTCGCGGGCGACCGGCGCGACCTTGCTGCGCTTGCTGCTCTCGCCGCCGACACCGCGCCGACGCGGGGCTTCCGTTCCGCCCTGGCTGCGGCCGCGGGGCTCGGGGTCATCGCCGAGGTGAAGCGTCGCTCACCGTCGAGAGGTGACCTGAATCCGGGCCTCGATCCGGCCGTTCTCGCGGCCGACTATGAGCGAGGTGGTGCGACCTGTCTCTCGGTGCTCACCGACGCCGCCCACTTCGGTGGTTCGGCCGACGACCTCCGGCGAGCGCGGGCAGCCACCGGGCTTCCAGTCCTGCGGAAGGACTTCACCGTCGCGCCGGTCGACGTCTACGAGACTCGGATCATCGGAGCCGACGCCGTCTTGTTGATCGCAGCCGCGCTCGATGACGACGAGCTCGTCACCCTGCACGGACTGGCACGCGATCTGGGCCTCGATGTCCTCGTCGAGATCCACGACGAAGCCGAGCTCGAGCGGGCTGTCTCGATCGGCGCCGACCTCGTCGGCGTCAACCAACGTGACCTCGTCACCTTCGAGGTCGACCAGCAGCGAGCCGGCCGCCTCGCCCCGCTCATGCCGCCCGATGTCGTGCGGGTCGCCGAGAGTGGCGTGCGCGGGCCCGGCGACGGAGCATTGCTCGCTTCGGTGGGGTACCACGCCGTTCTCGTCGGCGAGGCGCTCGTGACCTCCGGCGACGCCGCGCAGGCCACGGCCGCGCTGCGCGCTTGCGCATGAGGCCGGACGTCTGGTGGTGACCTGATCCGGAAACTTCCCGGAACGGCGCGAGCGTCGGGTGGGTCGTCAAGTATCGTTCGGGCTCGTGTTCGTGAAGATCTGCGGGATCACCAGCGAAGAGGACGCCCTGCTCGCCGTGGCCATGGGCGCCGATGCAGTCGGGTTCGTCCTGGCGCCATCGAGCCGGCAGATCGCCGCGGTGCGGGCCGGCGACATCGCCAAGCGGTTGCCTCCCGAGGTGCTCACCGTCGGCGTCTTCCGCGACGAGGCACCCAAACGGGTCGTCGAGCTGGTGAACAAGGCCGGGCTCAAGGCCGCCCAGCTCCACGGCGGCGAGTCGATGGACGACGTGGCACACGTGCGCGAGCACGTGCCGGTCGTCATCAAGGCGTTCGCCGCCGGCAGCGGCGAACTGGCGCGCGCCGAAAGGTACAAGTGCGACGCCATCATGATCGACTCCGCGACACCGGGATCGGGCAAGGTCTTCGACTGGGCGCTGGCCGAGGACGCGCCGCAGTCGATTCGCCGCGTGATCCTGGCCGGCGGTCTGCACCCGGGCAACGTCGCCGAGGCCATCCACAAGGTCAAGCCGTGGGGAGTCGACGTGGCCAGCGGCGTCGAGCGCTCACCCGGACGAAAGGACGCAACGCTCGTCCGCCAGTTCATCTCGGCTGCGAAGGCCGCCGCGCCCCGTCGGCCGGTGATGCTGCCGACCGAGGACGTCGGCGACAACGTCCTTCCCTACGACTGGCAGGAGGACGGCTGAGATGGCCATGACCGACCCGACGTCCGATGGTCGCTTCGGGCGATTCGGCGGGCGGTTCGTCCCCGAGACGCTCGTCCCCGCGTGCCTCGAGCTCGAGCGGGCGTTTCGCGAGGCATGGGCCGACCCCAGCTTCCGCAACGAGCTCGACGCATTGCTCCGTGACTACGCCGGCCGGCCGTCCCCCTTGACCGACACGCCTCGGTTGTCAGAAGAGCTCGGAGTTCGACTCCTGCTCAAACGCGAGGATCTCAACCACACCGGCAGCCACAAGATCAACAACGTGCTCGGACAGGCGTTGCTCGCCCGGCGCATGGGCAAGACCCGTCTCGTTGCCGAGACCGGCGCCGGTCAGCACGGGGTCGCAACCGCAACCGCAGCTGCATTGTTCGGCATGGAGTGCGTCGTCTACATGGGCGAGGTCGACATCGGGCGCCAGGAGCTCAACGTGTTCCGGATGCGACTGCTCGGCACCGAGGTCGTCCCGGCGAGCAGCGGCAGCCGAACGTTGAAGGACGCGGTGAACGAAGCCATGCGGCACTGGGTCGCGACGGTCGAGGACACCCACTACCTGCTCGGTTCGGTCATGGGACCGCATCCGTATCCGTGGATGGTCCGCGAGTTCCAGCGCGTCCTGGGCGACGAGGCCCGTGACCAGTGCCGTGATCGCACGGGTGGTGACCCCGACGTGGTCGTGGCATGTGTCGGCGGTGGGTCGAACGCGGCCGGGATCTTCTCGGGATTCGCCGACACCGACGCCGAGCTGGTCGGGGTCGAACCCGCAGGTGGTGCGGCTATCGGCCACGGGGTCCCCGGGGTCGTGCACGGCTCGCATTCGTTCCTGATGCAGGACGAGTTCGGCCAGGTTCTCGAAGCCGAGTCCATCTCGGCCGGCCTCGACTATCCGGGCGTCGGGCCCGAACATGCCCATCTCGCCGAGAGCGGCCGTGCTCGCTACGAGGCCGTCACCGACCAGGAGGTCATCGAGGCGTTTCAGCTGATGAGCCGGACCGAGGGCATCATCCCCGCGCTCGAGCCGGCCCATGCCCTCGCATGGATCTCCCGGTCGCGGGCCGAGCTCGCCGGCAAGACGGTGGTGCTGAACCTCTCTGGGCGCGGTGACAAGGACGTCGCCCAGATGATGGACATTCTCAGGTGACGACCGGGCAGCTCGAGACTGCGTTGCGGACCACCCGTGGCGCCGGTCGGAAGAGTCTGGTGCCCTACATCACCGGCGGGCTCGGCGACGACTGGGTCGACGCTGTGCGGGCGGCGGTCGATGCCGGCGCCGACGCAGTCGAGATCGGCGTTCCGTTTTCCGACCCGGTCATGGACGGCCCCACGATCCAGCGAGCCAGCGACATGGCACTCGCCGCGGGGGCAACTCCTGTGACCATTCTCGACGAGCTCCGACGGGTCGACGTCGGTGTCCCGTTGGCCGTGATGACGTACTACAACCTCGCTCACCACATGGGCCTCGAACGGTTCGCGTCCGAGCTGTTCGACGCAGGTGTGTGC
>JAOTZB010000116.1 GCA_029861625.1 Acidimicrobiia bacterium | reverse complement strand
CGCGGGCACTCCCGGCGGGAGGACACTGTCGCGGTAGTCGGCGGACTGGCTGTCGAATCGAGACCAACACGGCAGGCTGACGACCTGTGCGACGATTCCATCGGCCGCCAGTTCACCGGCTGCCACCACGCAGTGCTGGAGCTCGCTTCCGGTGCCGACGAGCACGACATCGGGGTCGTCGGCACGGTCGAGCACGTATCCACCTCTGGCGACATCGTCGTACGCGCCGGTGCCGGCGAGGGTCGGAACGTCTTGTCGGCTGAGAACGAGCGCGGTCGGACCATCGTGTTGGGCCGCGATCATCCACGCGGCGGCCGTCTCGTTCCCGTCGGCCGGGCGGATCACCTGGAGGCCCGGAATGAGTCGGAGCGCGGCGATCTGTTCGACCGGCTGGTGAGTCGGTCCGTCTTCGCCGACCCCGACGGAGTCGTGGCTCCACGAGTAGATGACCTTGAGACCCATCAGCGCAGCCAGGCGCACCGCGGCTCGCATGTAGTCGCTGAAGACGAGGAACGTGCCGCCGACGGGCACGATGCCACCGTGAAGGGCGAGGCCGTTCATGATCCCGCCCATCCCGTGCTCACGGACGCCGTAGTAGAGCTGCCGTCCGGCGGGATCAGCAGCCGACAAGGGAGTGGTGGCTGCGAGCTTCGTGCCGGTGTTGCCCGTCAGGTCGGCGGCTCCGGCGATCAGACCCGGCAGTGCATCGGCGGCGGCTGCGAGACCGGCCTGGGAGGCTTTCCGGGTGGCAATCGAGGACTCGACGTCGTACATCGGCAGCGCCTCGGACCAACCGTCGGCAGGCACTCCGCTCATGCAGGCGTCGTAGGCCTCACGGTCGCCATCCCACGCGTCGAGCCGCTCGATCCAGGCCTCTCGCGCCTGCCGTCCACGCTGACCGGCCTCGCGGTAGTAGGCGACCACGTCATCGGGGACATGGAACGACTCGTCGACGGGAAGACCCATCGCCGCCTTGGTCGAGGCGATCTCGTCGTCCTTGAACACGTAGCCGTGAGCGCCGGGGTCGTCGGTGTGATCAGGCGATGGAAAGCCGATGTGGCTGCGGAGCACCAGTAGCGACGGTGCGTCGTCGACCGCCTTCGCTCGCGCCAACGCCGCTTCGAGCCCATCGAGGTCGTCGGCGATCTCGCCGAGATTCTCGACATGCCAGCCGTATGACTCGAATCGTGCTGCGGCGTCGTCGGACAGCGCCAGCTCGGTCGGGCCGTCGATGGACACGTGGTTGTCGTCGTACACGGCAATGAGCCGCCCGAGCTGCTGGTGACCGGCGAGCGAGGCGGCCTCGTGACTCAGCCCTTCGGCGAGATCACCGTCGCCGCAGATCACGAAGGTCGAGTGGTTGCACACGTCGGCGCTGAATCGGGATCGCAACCAGCGCTCGGCAATTGCCAGCCCGACGGCGTTCGCGAACCCCTGGCCGAGCGGACCCGTGGTGGTCTCGACACCTGCGGTGTGGCCGACCTCGGGATGGCCGGGGGTGGCGCTGCCCCATTGCCGAAAGGCTCGTAGGTCGTCGAGCTCCAGCCCGAAGCCGGTGAGATACAGCATCGCGTACTGCAGGATCGAGGCGTGTCCGGCGCTGAGGACGAATCGGTCGCGGTCGGGCCAGCGGGGATCGGCGGCGTCGTAGGTCATGACCCTGGTGAAGAGGACGTGGGCGAGCGGTGCGAGGGCCATCGCAGTGCCCTGATGACCCGAACGGGCCCGGTGCGGCGCGTCCATGGCGAGACCACGGACGACGTTGATGCCTCGGGACTCGACGTCTGCGGTCATGCTTCCTCCGTCTACGACCGGTTGTCTCGGGACCCTAGTGGGCCGATCGGGCTTCGGCGCGGCTCCCGGAACCTGTTGGCGATCGATGTCGAGCGGCGCCACCGCGTGACCTCACGATCTGTCGAAGAGCGCGAGCGAGGCCGTGAAACCATGCAGGAAGTTGCGGTCGCCGACGGGGCCGATCTCGCCCGAACAGGCCATGCCGGCGACAGGTACGTGCCCGATGGTGTCCTGGACGAGCGAGGCATCGTGGTCGGGGACTCCGAAGAGCCGCTCCCCCCGACCGTTGCAGGTGAAGAGCAACCCGGAGCCCGGACGACGGTCGCTCAACATGCCGGTCAGGTCGGCGGTCGCGCTGGCCGCGTCTCTGACGTGGAACTGAACGGTGTCGCCAACCTCGACGCGATCGCCGATGACGACGGCGCCCGCGGCGGTGCGAGCGCCGAGGACGCCGCGAATCAAGAAGTCGCCCTGGGTGAACTCGGCCTTCGACTCGTCGATCACGATTCCGGCATGGAGACCCTTCGCCGCCAGGGCGCGATCGTCGTCGTCGGACTCGGCGATCATGGCCTCGAGCCGTTCGAGCGCGGGACGCCCGCCCAGCTCCTCGATGACGTTGCCGTGGCCTCGGGTGACGATGAAGGGCTCGCCGATGGGCCGGCATCCCTGGGACACGACGGTTGTCACCGACACGTCGGTGCCGAAGAGGAGTCCGACGGCCCCGTCGTCGAACAGATTCTCGTCGTGGATCAGCCGACCGGCGCCCGGACCGGGAGCGCCCGAGAGCATCCCGCCGACCACGGCAAGGTCGGGCGCCGTCTCGGCCAACCGGTGGACCGCTTGATCGGCCGCGAACGTGAACGGATCGCCCAGCAGGATCAATGTGCCGTCGAGACGGGCGGGCGGCATCCCGGTGAGCGTCGCGACCTCACCCTCGGGAAGCGTCCGGAGACGAACGGGTTCACCCGTGAGCCCGGAGGCGGCCCAGAGACCGATGGCGGGCCCTGATGCCGCTTCCCGGCTGCCGGCAATCACCGTGTCGGTCGACGCGCCCACGAGCGCTCGTGGCTCGAGGATGTCGTGCACCACCGAGGTGATCTCGCCGAGGTGACGAAGGTGGTGCGGTGAGACGAACAACAGCGCGGCCCCGGGCGCCCGACCGACGCAGTCGAGGGCCTGACCGACAACCTCGGCCACGGCAACACGGGTGTTCGGATGCTCGGAAAGCGCGCCGACGAAACACGGCGAAGACTCGCCGCCGATCACACGGGGTCCAGCACCGTGTACGGCACCGAGAGCACGGGACCGCCGTCGATCCGGCAGCGGGCGAGAATCGAACCTGGTTCGTCGAAAGCGAGCTGGGCCTGGACGAGCTGGCGCGTGAACCGGCCCGGCTCGACCTGCACCGGACTCACGTTCCGGGCGATCTCCTCACCGCCGCGCTCGAAGGTGACCTCGAGAGCGCCGAAACCGGTGCCGTCGGCGGGGCAGTGCACCAGCACCACGAGGTGGGGCGAGATGGTGACGGGGAACTCGCCGGGGGCCACCGCGGAGAAGTGGACACCCGTGAGATCGATCCGGGTCGACGGGCCCTCGGCCTGCCGCATCTCGATGCCTTCGATGAACAACGCTGCGACGATTTCCATCTGTCGACGCTATCGGGATGCCATCGGTGCCAGCCGAAGACCCGGCGCGCCTCGCTCTCTCGCAGCTGAAGCGTTCGGCTCCTCAGATTCGCTGGCCGGTCGCGGCAGCGAACTTGGTCGACTCGTGGCGGAGCTTGGCCAGCCGGACCGACTTCGCGAGCCAGATGAACATCCAGCCCGGGTCGATCTCCCACCGTCGCAACGAGAATCGGGCCGACGTCGGCGCCGCATGATGGTTGTTGTGGAGTCCTTCGCCGAACGTGAGCCATGCCAGCCACTGCAGGTTCGTGGCCGTGTTCTGGTACCGCCGGCGGCCGAACGTGTGCCCGATGGCGTTCACGGCCCCGCTCAGACCGAGATAGGCGACCAGATGAAAGGCCGCAGCCACGAGCGGAACCCAGAAGGGGAAGTCGAAGACGATGCTCAGCAACAGGATCAGCAGTCCGAGACCGGCCCCGAGGCCGACGAGCGCGCGATCGAGCAGAGCCCGGTCGAGCGGCGTTTGCGGGAAGTCCTTCGCGTATCGCCGAACGGCGACATCGTCGTTGGCGACCCGTCGGTACAGGGCGACGTTGGTCAGCTGCACCCGCACCCAGCCGAGGACGATCGGCGAGTGGGGGTCGCCCTCCTCGTCGGTGAATGCATGATGCTTGCGGTGCACGGCCACCCACTGTCGCGGCCGTATCCCGGTCGTGAGCCACAGCGTGACGCGGAAGAAGATGGGAAGCGGCTGGCGCAGCTCGAGCGCTCGGTGCGAGAGCGAGCGGTGGAGGTAGACGGAGGTCGCGAGATTGGCGATGAGGGTGATGGTGAGGCCGATGAGGAGGGCGATGGCGAGGTTGGCGATCATTCCGTTCACAGATTTCGAGGGGATGTGGTCCCCCGTATGACCGCTCGCGGCTGGATCCGGTTACGGATTATCTTCGCCGCCGGGCCGCCACTATCTTGCGGCGGATGACGCCGCCGCCGACCACGTGGTCCGAGCACGAGTCGAAGCGCCTCCTGGCCCAGCACGGTGTCGCTGTCGCAGCTGAACGGTTGGTGGCGTCCGGCGACGAGGCCGGGGCGGCCGCCGATGAGCTGGGCTATCCCGTCGTCGCCAAGCTCTGTGGTCGGGCGATCGCCCACAAGACCGAGCGGGGTCTGGTCCGGCTCGCGCTGGGAGATCGATCGGCCGTGGAAGCGGCAGCGGCCGACCTGCTGGCAGCGGCCGAGCCCGACGACGGCGACGTCGGGGTCCTGATCGCCGAGATGGTGAGCGGACGCCGTGAGCTCATCGTCGGCGTGGCCATCGACGAACAGTTCGGACCCAGCCTCATGCTCGGCATCGGCGGGATCTTCGCCGAGGCGTTGGCCGATGTGACGTTCCGTCTCCTGCCAATCTCAGAGTCCGATGCCATGTCGATGATCGACGACTTGACGACACAGGCACTCCTGGGCGTATTCCGGGGGGAGGTGGCCGTCGACCGCCGAGCCGTCGCGACCGCGCTCCTCGCCGTGGCGTCAGCCGCCGGTGCGGTCGAAGGGCTCGAATCGATCGACGTGAACCCGCTCATCGTCGTCGACGGCCGGCCGGTCGCCGTCGATGCCCTGGTGGTCACGCGATGACACGTCCGGACCGGACCGCAGCGATCTGGCCATGACACGCGACCTATCACCGCTGTTCGACCCCGCAGGTGTCGTCGTGGCCGGCGCGAGCACACACCCCGGCAAGTTCGGGTTCGTCGCGCTCCACAACATCCTCGCCTCCGGATACGAGGGGCGAGTGTTCGCGACCAATCTCGAGGGCGAGCCGGTGCTCGGCGTCGACACCGTCGCATCGATCGACGAGATCCCCTCGGGCGCCGCCGACCTCGTGTTCGTGTGCACGCCGGGTGGAGCGGTGCCCGAGGTGCTCCGCCAGGCCGCCGGCCGCGGCATCCGGGCGGCGTTCGTCACATCGGCCGGCTATCGCGAAGCTGGCGACAAGGGTCGAGCCGCCGAGGACCAGCTCGTGGTGCTCGGCGAGGAGCTCGGCATGGTGATCGCCGGCCCCAACGGACAGGGAGTCGTCTCGACGCCGTCCCGGTTGTGCGCCCAGATCGTCGCGCCCTATCCACCCGCGGGGTCGATCGGTGTCGTCAGCCAGTCGGGGAACCTCGTCTCGAGCTTCCTGAACCTCTCGAGGGTTGCCGGCGTCGGCGTCAGTCGTGCCATCAGCGCCGGAAACGCCGCCATGCTCGACGTCAGCGAATACTTGTCGTGGTACGGCGACGACGCCGAGACGTCCGTGGCACTCGCCTACGTCGAGGGCATGTCCGATGGTCGCGCCTTCGCCGAACGAGTGGCCGCGGTCACGGCAGTCAAGCCGGTCGTGTTGTTGAAGGGTGGAGCGACGAGCGGCGGGCAACAAGCGGCGGCCAGTCACACCGGTTCCCTGGCGACCGACGACAAGGTCTTCGACGGCGCGATGCGCCAGGCCGGGGCCATCCGCGCCCATTCCGTCGACGAGGCGTTCGAGGCGGCGGCAACGATGGCCAGCCAGCCCCTGCCTCGTGGTCCGCGCGTCGCGGTGGTCACGACCGCCGGCGGCTGGGGGGTGCTGACGGCCGACGCGCTGGCCGGGACCGATCTCGAGCTGATCGATCTCCCCGACGATCTTCGGGCGTCGATCGGAGAGCTGGTGCCACCGCGATGGAGTCGTGCGAATCCGATCGACCTCGCCGGTGGCGAGACCAGGGACACCGTTCCGGAGGTCCTGTCTCTCGTTGCGTCACACGACACAGTCGACGCTGTCATCTTCCTCGGGATCGGTATCCAGTCGAATCAGGCCCGGCTGCTGCGCGAGGGTCCGTTCTACCCTGATCACGGCATCGAACGGATTGCCGGCTACCACGAGCGCCAGGACCAACGGTACGCCCGAGCTGCCGTCGAGGTCAGTGAGACCACCCGCAAGCCGGTGCTGGTGGCAACCGAGCTAGCGGTCGCAGATCCCGCCAATCCGGGGCCCGCCACCTTGCGGGCGAGCGGGCGCCTGTGCTACCCGTCCGCACAACGGGCCGTCACCGCGCTGGCGCACGCGTGGGATCACACTCGGCGGAACGGCCCGAGGTCCGAGCGCGGCCCCACCTGACCTAGAGTTGGCGATCCATGCAGCGTGTCATGCTCCCAATCCTGCTGCTCGCGGCGGCGATCGCATCGTTCACGGTCAGTGATCGGCGGGGCGAGGAGACGCCGACCGCGGTCGCGACGACCGACGTCGTCGAGGTCACGACGCCGATGCTGTCGGCGCGCCGCGTTCCGGGGTATCTGAGCCTCCCGCAGGCCCAGAGCGACCTCGACGTGGGCATGCGCGACATCGCGGCCCGCTCACCCCAGCTGAGCTGCCTGATCGTGCACGACACCGAAGGGGTCGAGCTGTTCACGAGCAACCCGGACGTCGGGTTGGTTCCGGCGTCGGTGCAGAAGCTCGTGACGGCGACCGCCGCGCTCGAACAGATGGGACCCGATGCGCGCTACCGCACCGTTCTCGCGGCCGGCGCCGCCTCCGTCGACGGAATCATCGAGGGTGACCTCTACCTCATCGGCGGCGGCGACCCGCTGTTGCACACCGAGGCCTACGCCGCATCGTTTCCCGAGGACTTCACCCACACCCGCTTCGAACAGCTCGCCGACGACCTGGTCGCGTCGGGAGTCATCCAGATCACCGGTGGCGTGATCGCCGACGAAACCCGCTACGACATCGAGCGCGAGCCGAGCGCGTGGGCCGAGTCCGAAGGGTTGGCCCGGGACGGGTTCACCGGACCGCTCAGCGCGCTGATGCTGAACGACGGATTCTCCTCATTCCCCGAGATCCGGGAGCCGGGCGTTTTCCCGACGCCTGCCTCCGATCCGGCGCTGTTCGCAGCCCAGGAGTTCGATGATCTCCTGGAGGAACGAGGCGTCGTCATCCTCGGCGGGTCGCGCAACGAGCCGGAACCCCCGCCCGGCCTCGTCGAGCTCGTCGCACTCGAGTCAGCACCGATGTCGGAGATCGTCGCCGAGATGCTCACCTTCAGTGACAATACGACCGCCGAGCTGTTGCTGAAGGAGATCGGTCTGGCCACCTCCGGCGAGGGGAGCACCGATGGTGGCGGACTCGCCGCGCTCGAGATCCTCGGCAACCTCGCCGTCGACATCGCGACGGTGCGCGTCGCCGACGGGTCCGGGCTCTCGGACCGGAACCGGCTCTCGTGTGACGCGGTCATCGACATGCTCGAGATCGCCGGAGCGGATTCCCCGCTCGCGAATGGCCTCGCCATCGCCGGGGCGTCGGGGACACTCCGAGAGCGTTTCACGAGATTCCCGCTCCGCAACCAGGTCAGGGCCAAGACCGGAACACTCTCCACCGCCACCGCGCTCGCCGGCTTCGTCGAGACCCGGTTCGACGCCACGTTGGTGTTTGCATACCTCGCCAACCTCGAACCCGAGATCACCGAGGATCTGCTGGCGCTGCAGGAACCGATGCTCGAGCGCATGGCCGACTACCCGGACGGCCCCCCGCCCGAGGAGCTCGAGCCGCTCGGGCTCGACGAGGAGCCCGCAGCCCCCTATCTGGCTCCCGAGGCTCCGACCGGCGAAGCACCGGCCGACCCGGGGCCGACTCCGACCCCCGACGACGGCAGCGGGCTCGGACCCGACGAGTGATCCCGGTGGAGCGGCCGATGTTCCCGCTGGGCTCCGTGCTGTTGCCGACCGCGGTGCTCCCGCTCCACATATTCGAGGAGCGGTACCGGCAGCTCGCCCACGACTGCCTCGCGGGCGACCGGGAGTTCGGCGTGACGCTGATCGAGCGGGGCTCGGAGGTCGGAGGGGGAGAGCTCCGCTCCAGGCTCGGCACCCTCGCGCAGATCGTCGATGCTCACGAGCTTCCCGACGGGCGCTGGGCCGTGGTCGCGATCGGCACCCGGCGAATCAGGGTGCAGCAGTGGCTGGACGACTCCCCGTATCCCCGCGCCGAGGTCGAGTACTGGGACGACGCCGCCGATCCCCGTCCGCCGAAGGTCTCGCTCGCGGATGTGTTCGACCGCTACGCCGAGGTGACCGCGCTCCTGCACGCGCTCGGCGCCGCTCCCGATCGGGGGCCGCCGGAGTTCTCGAACGACGAGGCCCTGGCCAGCTACCAGGTGGGCGCGGTGGCACCGCTCGGCGCCTTCGATCGACAGCGTGTCCTCGCGGCGCCGTCGGTCAGCGCACGGCTCGACCTCGTCCACGAGCTGTTGACCGAGCAGCGACAGCTGCTCGAAGCGGAGCTGGGAACGAACTGAACCGGCGAGCGGCGCCCTGCGCGCCGGGCTGTGTAGGATTCCGCCCGGAGGACTCGATGACCGACACCAAGAACACGGTTGACCCGTCGCCACAGGACACCTTCACGGAGCTCCGCGGCATGGTCACCCAGTACGCGAAACAGGAGACCGTCGAACCGCTGAAGCAGCTCGGTACATGGGCTGCCTGGGGTCTCGCCGGTGCAATATGCCTCTCGGTCGGTGGTTTCTTCATCGCGCTCGGCCTGCTCCGGTTCACCCAGACCGAGATCGGCGATGGTTGGACCAACGGCGCCGAGTCGCTCCTGCCATATGCCATCGCCATCGGCGTGCTCATGATCGGCATCGGGCTCGCAGCATGGGGCATGAAGCGCCGGCCCGCAGATCTCGGAGGGACAAGCTCGTGACCGATACCCAGGAACACATCAGTCGAGACGACATCGAGAACAAGTTCGTCGAGCTCCAACAGAGCGTCGACACCGCCAGCGCCGGCGCCCGCGACACTGCGAAGAAGGTCGGTCTGGTCGCGTTGCTCCTGCTCCTCATCCTCGCCTACATACTCGGGCGCAAACGAGGCAAGGCGGGCAAGACCGTGGTCGAAGTCCGTCGTCTCTGACCGATGCGGTCGTTGCTGAAGTTCCTGCGGCCCGCGGCCTACATCCGCCGACGGGCGGTCTACGCCGGGCTGCTCGGGGGCAATCGCAAGTGGCTCATGTTCGGTGGCATGGTCTGGGGCCTGCACTGGCTCGGTCGCATCGTCGGAGCCGGCGAACCGACCGCAGTCTTCACCCAGGAGCTCGACCCGGGCGAGCGCTTCGTCGTCGTGCATGGCGAGAAGCCCACGCGACGCCGTCGGGGCTCGACGAGCTGACCGCCGGATGACGGGCAGCGCACAGCTCGCCTCGGGCGAGCGAGTCCTGCTGTTCGACCGCAAGGACAGGCGCTATGTGATCACGCTGGCAGCCGGCGCCGAATTCCACAGCCACACCGGCATCGTCGCCCACGACGCCATCATCGCCGCCGGAGAGGGCGGACGAGTCCGCACCACCGGGAACGCCGAGTACACGATCATGCGGCCGACCCTCAGTGACTTCGTCGTGAAGATGCCTCGCGGCGCGCAGGTCATCTACCCGAAGGATCTCGGCGCCATCCTCATGCTCGCCGACGTGTCTCCGGGGGCGAGGGTGTTCGAGTCGGGCGTCGGATCGGGTGCACTGTCGATGACGCTGCTCCGGGCCGGCGCCGACGTCGTCGGCTACGAGATCCGCGAAGACTTCCGGAACCGAGCAATCGGAAACATCGAGTCGTTCCTCGGAGCCGACGCCTTCGATCGCTACCGGGTCGAACTGCGCGACGCCTATGACGGCATCGACGAATCCGGCTTCGATCGCATGGTCCTCGATCTACCCGAGCCGTGGCAGGTCGCGCCCCACGCGGTCGACGCGATGCGTCCCGGGGGGATCCTCGTCGCCTACACGCCGAGCGTCGCGCAGGTGATGCAGCTACGAGCCGCGTTGCAGCGGTTGCCGTTCACGATGATCGCGACGCTCGAGGTGCTCCACCGCGGGTGGTACGTGGAGGGCGAGGCGGTCCGGCCCGATCACCGAATGGTCGCCCATACCGCGTTTCTCACCCACGCTCGGCTGCTGGCAGGCCCAGGGCCCGAGCGGCCCGTCGCCGCAGGCGACAAGAGCGGGCACTGAAAACGGCCGTAGACCTATCCGCCGAGTCCTACGGTGCCCCCGAGCGGCCCGTCGCCG
>JAOTZB010000427.1 GCA_029861625.1 Acidimicrobiia bacterium | reverse complement strand
GTCGGTCATCTCACGGGTCCTGAACGCGACGGCCGCGATCTCGTGGACTTCGCCGAGGTCGATCTCGATCGACGCGTCATCACCGTCGCCGGCGGTAGACCACTCGGTGCCGAGATCGCCGTCGATGGCGTTGGTCGCGGCGAAGCCGTCGGAGAACTCCGAGCTGACCGCGGTGATGGTGCCGGTGGGAGCGATGTTGGTGCCGAACGCGTTGTCGATCGCAGGTGGGGTCCGGAAGGTGAGCGGTTCGCTGCGGTAGATGGTGCCGGCCGCGTCGGAGCCCTGGAGGATGTACTGGTACTCGGTGTCGGGTTGGAGGGCGGTGAGCAGAGGGCTGTGGTCGTGGTGCGCGCCGCCCTGCATGTCGTTGTCGACGGCGATGAAGCCATAGGTGTCGTCGGTGCCGTAGATGACGGCGCAGGCGACGGGGATCGAGGTGTCGACCGCGAGGGTGGCCGTTGTGCCGGACGGGTCGACGTTGATGTCGATGTCCGATGCGAGGATCGGGTCGATCGATTCGACGCTGGCCGAGTCGTTCGAGTCGCTGGCGCAGGCGGCGAGCAGGAGCGACGCGGTGGTGAGGGCGACGGCGAGTCGAGTCACGTCACTGTCCGTCGAGGAGCTGGCTGGTGATGATGTGAACCTTGGAGGCGCGCGTGCAGTGGCCGCCGCTGATGTCGGGCATGGGCTGGGTGGCGGGTGTCGGTGCTCATGAGGTGGGGGTTGCTTTCGTTGGTGGCGGACCGTGCCGGAGGATGCGACGGCCTGGCCGCAGTCAGGGGCGGCGCGTGCTGATCGGCCTTGGAGGCTCGGGGGCCGGAACATCGAGCCGCTGGGCGTGGAGCCGTTCGTAGAACGGCTGGTGATGCAAAGCGAACCGCGCCAATTCGCCGGTGTTCTCGACGGTGTGTCGGTACACGCGGTGGCGTCGCTCGATGCCCGAGCTCGCGCTGACGTCGCGGTGCCACCGCGCCGATCGCCGCCACTCGTGTCGTTGGCCCGGCACCCATCTGAGGGCCTCCGGGACGAACGGCAGGTCGACGGCGGCGCAGTACGTCGCCATGGTCGCATCGGGCCGCGCGACAAGATCGTCGGAATCGATGACCACTGGTCGGTGGCCGCCTGCGTCGCGGACAGCCGTGTGGAGCGTGTGCAGGAACTCGAGCCCGATCGAGTCGATGGTCATGTTCGGCTCCACCGCGTAGAAGGAGGCCGCGTCTCGGCAGGTCGGCGAATGAGGAACGCGTGCCGCACCTCCGCGAGGAAACGCCGATCAGCGAGGATCTCGTGCTGACGTTGGTCAGGGGTGTCCTTGAGGAACACGGTGACGTCGCGTGTGTGATCCCGCAGCCACGCGACGAGCTCGTCGGCTGAATCGAAGCGCTGCCCCTCGACGTCGGTCTCGCCGAGCCCGGCGAGGTCGCTGAGTGGCTCGTGAACGGCGATCATGTCCCCACGCTCGACCATGGAGCGGAAGAACGCCGTCGAGCGTGCTCGGGGTGCGCTCCACAAAGCGAACACTGGCACGGGCGCATCGTATCTGTGGGCGAAGGGCCGGGTCTGCGGCGCGCCAAGCGCACCCGGCGGCTGCAATCGTCGTTCGTGCCTGGATGCCTCAGGCGGCGACGCTCATGATGCGAGCGAGGTTGCCGCCCATCACCTTGGCGACGTCGTCGTGGTCGAGGCCGGCCAGCTCGTCGACGAACGAGATCGGGTCGGACATGCCCTCGGGATGCGGGTAGTCGGACCCGAAGATGACGTTGTCGGCGCCGATCAGGTCGACGAGGCCGATCGGGTCATCCTCGTGGAAGGGGTGCACGAAGATGCACCGCTTGAACACCTCGACCGGATCCTCGTCCCAGTCGCGCGGACTCCTGGCGTAGGCGTCGATCATCCGGGCGATGAGCGGTCGTACCCACGCCGAGCCGTTCTCGACGGGCGCGATCCGCAGGCCCGGGAAGCGTGTGCAGAGGCCGTGGCCGATAGCGGAGGCGACGGTGTCGGTGATGGCGCGGCCGTGCGAACCCGAAAGGGCGTCGAAGCCGGAGCCGCCCGTGAACGGCGTGAACTCGTCGCGGACACCCTCCCACTCGTTGGAGTAACGGGTGTAGCCGCTGTCGCTCGCGTGCATGCCCGTGACGATCCCGGCCTGTTCGACGAGCTTCCAGAAGGGGTCGAACTCGGGGAGCGCGAACGAACGAGGGCCCTCGTAGCCCGGCACCGGCGCAGGGCGAACGAGGATGATCCGGGCCCCTCGCTCCAGGACCCACTCGAGCTCCTCGATGGCACGGTCGACGATCGGGAGCGTGATCACCGGAGTCGGGAAGATGCGGTCCTCGAAGTTGAACGTCCAGTGCTCGTGCATCCACTCGTTGAGGGCGTGCACGACGGCGTGGGTGGCCTGCGGGTCGCCGCGCAGTCGCTCCTCGACGAGGCTTGTCAGGGTGGGCCACATCAGAGCCCGGTCGATACCGAGCTCGTCCATCAGCTCGACGCGGGCGCCCGGCTCGAAGAAGGCCGGAGGTGAGACGATCGGCTTGCCCATGATCTCGCGGCGCGTCTTCCCCTCGGGATTGCCTTGTTTGAAGTACTCCTCCTGGGCTCCCGGGGCGGCGACCTTTTCGAAGGTCGGGTTCGGGATGTACTCGCTGATCTGGCCCTTCACCGCAATCTTCGTGCGGCCCTCGACCTGCACGTAGCGGATCACACCCTGGTACTCGTCCGGGAGGAACTTCGTGAGCGCCTCGGGCGTCTCGTACATGTGGTTGTCGGCGTCGAAGACCGGGAAGT
>JAOTZB010000426.1 GCA_029861625.1 Acidimicrobiia bacterium | reverse complement strand
TCGTTGTCGTTGCGTGACTATCCGACGCTGAGCTCGGTCATCGATTTCGTGTACGAGCGGGCCACCGACCTCAGCCGCGAGCCCGAGCCCGTAGTGCCTCCACCAGAGCTCGAGCCAGAGCCGGAGCCCACCCGACAGATCTCGTCGGGGGTCGTCGGCGACGACGAGGCGGCGGCGGCCATCCGGCGACGGATCCCGACTCCACGGCTTCGACCCGATCTCGGGTCCTGTGTCCCCACCGGAGTCGAGCTCACGGAAGGCGACCGCGTCATCGTGATGGTGGACGCGGGCGGTGTGGGCGCCGCGCTCGTCCAGCGGCTCGGCGACCGCGGCGTCGACGTCCTCACGATCGAGGGAGCACCCGACGCCGACGAGTTGCTCGCGCAGGTGGACAGCTGGCGCGGTTCCGACCGGGTCAAGGGTCTGTACTGGCTACCGGCGCTCGATGTCGAGCCCTCACTCGACGAGCTCGATCTGGCGGGGTGGCGCGAGGAGCTCCGCCGTCGGGTGAAGCTGCTCTACCGAAGCCTCCGTCACGTCTACGAACTGGTCGGGACCAATGGTGGCTTCCTCGTGACCGCCACCCGTCTCGGCGGACTACATGGCTACGGTCCGGACGGATCGACTGCGCCTATGGGCGGCGGGGTTGTCGGATTGGCGAAGGCCTTCAAGCGCGAGCGGCCGGACGCCGTGGTGAAGGCTGTCGACTTCGGCATCAGCCGCAAGACCGTTGCGATTGCCGAGTTGCTCGTGGCCGAGACCTTGTACGACCCGGGTGCAGTCGAGATCGGCTACCGCGATGATCGGCGACACACGATCTCTCTGGAGGTCGCCGATCTGCCCGACCCGTCGACGGGACTCGAGCTCGGGTCCGACTCGGTGTTCGTGGTCACCGGCGCGGCAGGCAGCATCGTGTCCGCGATCGTCGCCGATCTGGCCCGCGCCTCGGGTGGCACCTTCCATCTCCTCGATCTCGTGCCCGAACCGGATCCCGCCGACCCCGACCTGATCGCTTTCGACACCGATCGGGACGGACTCATGCGGACCATATTCGAGAGATTGAGTGCTACGGGTGAGCGGGCCACGCCGGTCATGGTGGAGAGCGAGCTGGCCCGCATCGAGCGTTCACATGCCGCATTGTCCGCACTACAGGCGGTCGCTGCCAACGGAGGAACGGCGCACTACCACAGCGTGAACCTTCTCGACGGAGCGGCCATGGCGGATGTCACCGACGCGGTCGGCGCAACCAGCGGCAAGGTCGACGTGTTGATCCACGCCGGCGGACTCGAGATCAGCCGCCTGTTGCCCGACAAGGAGCCGGCAGAGTACGACCTGGTCTTCGACGTCAAGGCCGATGGCTGGTTCAACCTGATGAAGGGTCTGGCTTCGGTGCCCATCGGGGCGACGGTCGCCTTCAGCTCGATTGCCGGACGGTTCGGGAACGGCGGCCAGACCGACTACAGCGCCGCCAACGACCTGCTCTGCAAGCTGACATCGAACCTGCGGGTCGTCCGGCCCGACACCGTCGGCCTCGCGATCGACTGGACGGCGTGGGGTGACATCGGGATGGCGACGAGGGGATCGATCCCGACGGTGATGGCTGCCGCGGGCATCGACATGTTGCCGGCCGCGGCAGGGATCCCGATCGTGAGGCGCGAGCTGAACGGCGACGCCTCGACCCGTGAGGTGCTGGTCGGGGTCTCCCTGGGGAGTCTCGGCGACGAATGGCACCCGACGGGTGGCCTCGACACGTCGGCACTCGCAGAGACGATGGCGACCCATCCCTTGCTGGACGAGGCGGAGGCCATGACCGTCGCGGCCGGCCTCGTCGTCACCGCGACCCTCGATCCCGCCGAGGAGCCGTTCCTCGACGACCACCGCATCGACGGCACACCGGTCCTACCAGGAGTGATGGGGATCGAGCTGTTCGCCGAGGTCGCGGGCCTGCTCTTCGCCGACCTCGATGTCGTTGCCATCGAAGACGTCGACTTCCTGGCCCCGTTCAAGTTCTACCGCGACGAGCCGAGATCGCTCAGGATCGAGGCCCAGTATCGCTCCGACGGTGACGATCTCGTGGCCGACTGCCGACTCATCGGTGAGCGCACGCTGGCCAACCAGGACGCGGCCCAGCGCACCGTCCACTTCACCGGCCGGGCGCGGCTGGCGTCGGCCCCGCCCGAGCTGGGATCAGCGGAGCTGCCGCCGCACCCCCGAGAAGAGACCGTGGAAGCCGAGGACATCTACCAGATCTACTTCCACGGCCCGGCCTATCAGGTCATGAGCGAGGCGTGGCAGGCCGAGGACGCAGTGGTGGGACGCATGGCATCGGGCCTGCCCGCCGACCACCGACCGTTCGATGTCGCCATGGCATCGGCGCCGAGGCTCACCGAACTGTGCTTCCAGACGGCGGGAGTCTGGGAGATCGGGATGACGGGTGCCATGGCCCTGCCGATGCACATCGATCGCGTCACGTCGGTCACCGGGGACGAACCGTCCGGCACGACCCATGCGGTCGTCCGGCCGGTCGACGACGGCAGTTTCGACGCTGTCGTCGTGGACGACCATGGACGCGTGGTCGTCGAGCTGGCCGGGTACAGGACGGTTCCGTTGCCGGCGACGCTCGAAGCGGGCGAAATCGCGGCCCTGCAAAACGCGATGGGAGCTGCGCCCTGATGACCGAGCTGGGGGGATTCGAGCGGATCGCCATCGTCAATCGGGGCGAACCGGCCGTGAGGCTGATCAATGCGGTCGAGGAGCTCAATCACGCCCATGGCACCGACATGAAGACGATCG
>JAOTZB010000115.1 GCA_029861625.1 Acidimicrobiia bacterium | reverse complement strand
TGGGAGACGTCGAGTAGCAGATCGCTGCGCTTCTCGACCTCCTCGGCGAGCCGGGCCTTCGCGGTGGCGATGTCCATCCGTCGACCCTAGCGGCACGCGGTCGTGAGAAATCCTGCTCGGCGTCCGACGCCCCGACACCGATCCGCTCAGACATAGACGCTGACCGCAGCCGGCTCGACACGGACCGACAGGGATCGGACCAGCCCGATCGCGGCGCCGTCGAGCCTGACCGGCCGTCCGCGCCCACTGAATCCGAACTGTCGGTGCGATGTCCTGCGGCTCGTGATCCCGGGATGAGGGATGTGCGAGCCCGATGGCAGGCGCCCCCATGCGAGCATCCGCTGCCGAAGGGGAAGGTCGGCCTCGATCACGTCGAACAGCCCGTCGCCGGGATGGGCGCGGGGCGCAAGGTTCGCCCGGCCGACGAACGATGCGTTACACACGGCCGTCGTCCGCCCGGAGAGGAAATGGCCACCGATCACGAGGTGCGCGATGAACAGGCCGACGACTCCGTCGCAGAGAGCCACACCCAGGTCGCAACGGACCCTGGTCGCCCCTTCGGCCCGGAGGCGGGCCTCGGACCGGCTGCCACCGAGCGTCCGGTGGAGGTCACCGCCGGTCAAGACGAGCTCGGGAAGGGGTTCGGACCGGCGACGCGAGGCTTCGAGCTCGTCGCGGGCGGCCGCGTCGGAGGCGACCGCGACCGCCCCGGCCGGGACCGGGGCCGGCTCGCCCCAGTCCTCGCCCTCAGCGATTGGCATCGCCGGCCGGCTCGTCGGGGCCCGCGGCCTCGGTGATCGACCCGGCGGCGACGACGCCACGATCGAGGGCACCGACGGCACGACGGGCGGTCGTGGCGGTCACCGGATCGGGGACGACGCTGCCGAGCTGACGGAGGAGATCGATGAGCTGCTTCGTGTTGCGAACGAAGTCTCCGCCCGTCAGGTCCTCGCCCAGGGTCGACGCGAGCTCCCGGCCCTCGGTCCAGCGGTAGGCCGGGAGAACGAAACCTTCATCAGGACGACGCGTCAGCTGGACGCCCGCCTCGGCCTCATCGGCTTCGAGCTCGTCGGCCAGGCGGTACAGACCGTCGACGCGCTCACGAAGCTGCCTGGTCGGAAGACGCTGACGAGGCGAGGGCTCGTCGCTGCGAGGTGCGAACGACAGACACGACGCCAGCGCGGCGACCGACGGGGCGTCGAGGTCGTCGAAGAGCCCGGAGGCCATCGCCTCGACGACCAGCAGGTCGCTCTCGTGGAAGATGGCGAGCAGCAGCATGCCCTTCGTGTCGAGGCGCCATCCGTCGAGGCAGTTCCGGGTCTGCAACAGCGCGATGATGGCGTCGAACTGACGGTCGAGCCCGGTCGCGCGGTCGTCGAGCCGACGCTCGACGCGGACGAGGGACCGTTTCTCGCGGCGGAGGCGATCGAGTGCGGCGATGTGGACGTCGAAGTCGGGACACGACCGGGTGCGTGCGATGTCGTCGGGCAAGGCGTCGGAGTCGACTCGTCGCGTCGACCCATCGCGTTTCCCGCCTCCCCGGCGCCGCAGGGCGAGGCGCAGCCGCTCGGCCACCTCGCCCCGGAATGCGACGCGCTCGGGAACATACGGTGTCGGCAGCTCGATGTGGTCGGTCGATGCCGGCACGACCGTGAAGTCGTCGAGCCCGAACATCAGGTCGGCGCCGTCGGCGTCGACCATGCGAACCCGGATCTCTCCATTGCGACGATGAGCCACGCTCAAGACCGCGCCCGTGCTGGTCGAGCCGGGCAGGGTGATGATGCTGCCGGGTCGGAGGCGGCTCAGCGCACCTCGTAGCTCGCCGGCCGTCGCTCGCTGTGCGGCCTCGCCGGCGGCGACGGCTGCAGCGACATCACCGTGGTCGCAGGCTGCTTCTGCCTCGGCCTCGTCGATCGTGCGAAGACGGCGGAGCCGCTGGCGTTCGAGACCGACGATCTCCCGGTCGGCCTGGAACTGCGCGAACGAGAGCCGAAGCAGCCGTTTCGCCTCGCTGGGGTCATGGCCTGAAACGAGGTTGGCGGCCATGTTGTAGCTCGGTCGGAACGCAGACGTGAGCCGGTAGTCGGTGCTCCCGACGAGCGAGGCGATCTCGTCGAACGAGATCCACGGCGACCACAACACGACAGCAGTTCCGAACGTGTCGAGACCGCGCCGGCCCGCACGTCCGGTGAGCTGGGTGTACTCGAGCGGGGTGAGCGTCTCGTGGGTCTCGCCGTTGAACTTGGTGAGCCGCTCGATGATCACAGCACGAGCAGGCATGTTGATACCGAGCGCAAGCGTCTCGGTCGCGAACACCACCTTCACCAGGCCGGCGAGGAAGCACTCCTCGACCGTCTCCTTGAACGCCGGCACCAGGCCGGCATGATGGGCAGCGACACCCGACGCCAGGCCGGACAGGAACAACTGCGAGCCGAGAACGTCGAGCTCACCGTCGTCGAGCGCGGCGAGATGCCGTGCGGCGATCACCGCGATGTGTTCGCGTTCGTCGGGGGTGGTCAGGCCGAGCCCGGCATCCCGCACCGTCGCGGCCGCGTCGTCGCAGCCGGCGCGGCTGAAGAGGAAGTAGATGGCCGGGAGAAGATCCTCCCCCGCGATGCGGTCGACGACATCGACCCGGCTCGGTGTCCGGTACCTCCGCCCGCGACCGCGACGAGGGTGGCGGTCGTACGAGTGTCCATGACGGTTGGGTCGCCCGTCGACGATGATCGGCAGGAAGACATCGTGATCGGACCCGGGATCGCCGATCAGCTCGAAGTGGGTCAGCTCGACCGGACGGCGGTACTCGGTGACGAGCGATGTCGGGCCTCGGACCTCACGCAGCCACTCGACCAGCTCGTCGACGTTCGAGACGGTGGCCGACAAGGCGACCAGCCGAACATCGGCCGGAGCATGGATGATGACCTCCTCCCACACCGCGCCACGGAACGGGTCGCGCAGATAATGCACCTCGTCGAGCACCACCCACGAGAGCCCCGCCAGCGCCGGAGATCCCGTGTAGAGCATGTTGCGGAGCACTTCGGTGGTCATGACGACGACCGGGGCATCACCGTTGATCGAGTGGTCGCCCGTCAACAATCCGACCGACGCCTCGCCGTGCTCGGCGACGAGGTCACGGTACTTCTGGTTCGACAGCGCCTTGATCGGGGTGGTGTAGAACGCCTTCCGGCCATCGGCGAGCGCGCGGCGCAGGGCGTGCTCGGCGACCAGCGTCTTGCCCGCCCCCGTCGGAGCGGCCACGAGGACCGACTCTCCCCTGTCGACCGCACGCATCGCCTCGCGCTGGAACTCGTCCGGCTCGAAATCGGGAGCAGGGCGCGGCGGCGCGGCTGCGGTCAACTCGACGCGGCGGCGCGGCGATGGCGGCGATCGCGGAGCCGTCCGAACAGAATTGCGAACTCGTAGAAGACATACATCGGGACGGTGAGGACCAGCAGGGTGAAGGGATCGCCGCTGGGGGTGATCACGGCGGTCAACACGACTATGCCGACGGCCGCGTACTGTCGTCCGGCTCGGAGCGTCTTGTTGTCGACGAGGCCGGCGAGCTGCAGGAAGATCAGGACGATCGGGAACTGGAAGCCGAGCCCGAACGCAGCCATCATCTTGACGACGAACTTCAGGTAGCGGTCGGGCGAGAAGAAGCTCACCAGGTTCTCGCCGCCGATCGTGTCGAGGAACGAGAGTGCTCGCGGCAGGCTCCAGTAGGCCAGTCCCGCACCGAGGACGAAGAGCGCGAACCCGGCGAACACGAAGATGAGCCCGTACCGGCGCTCCCTGGCGTAGAGCCCGGGTGAGACGAAGCGCCAGAGCTGCCACAACAGGAACGGCATGGCGAGGGCGAGGCCGCCGTAGCCGGCCACGGTGAGGCGGACCGTGAACGGTTCGAGCGGATCGGTGACGAGGAGCTGGCACTCGGGGTTCGCGCCCGGTGTATCGCCCGGAACGGTGTTGTCGCAGATGCCCGAGTACGGCTCGATGAGGAACTCGACGATCTGGGGGTAGAAGATCCAGGCCACGACCCCACCGACGCCGATTGCGACGGCGGACTTGATCAGCCGCGTGCGGAGCTCCGTGAGGTGCTCGATGAGGCTCATACGGCCCTCTTCGAGCTCGGCCTCCGACGCCGCGGTGGTCATCGTCGCCAGGGTTGCATCACGAGTCCTCGGCGATCGGAGCGGGCTCGGTTGCGGGTTGGTCGGCCGGCTCCGGCGCCTCGTCGGCCTCGTCGGTCTCGTCGTCGCCGAACATGCCCGCTGCTGCGGCCGTACTGGTCGGGGGGGACCCGGTACCCTCGTCGGGTGAGGCCCCGACCCCACCCTCGGGAGGGGCCGGCGCGGTCGTCGCGGCGGCGTCGGCGTCGGCGTCGATGAGCTCGCGACCCTTGGCCCTCGCCTTGGCTTCGATCTCGGCGTCGATGTTCGATCGGCGGAGGACTCGCTGGGTCTCGTCGAGCTCTCGCTTCAGGTCGTTCACCTCATCGGGAACGGCCGATTTCAGCTCCTCTTTGAAGTCGTTCGACATGCGGCGGAAATCGCTGAGCACCTTTCCGACCTGGCGGGCCGCGCCGGGAAGCTTGGTGGGCCCGAGCACGATGAGGGCAACCAACAAGATGACGACGATCTCACCTCCTCCGACATTGAACATGGCTGCATCCTACCGAGGCTCGAAGTCACGGACGGGGCGCACGGCGAGCTCGACCTGCGTTGCTTCTTCGGTGGCGGCGGCGATCGCAGCGAGCTCGCGGACCGTGCGTCGCAGCGACTGGGTTGCCGAGTCGATCGTCGTGATCAGGACCACCAGCAGGCCGACACCGACGGTGACGATCATCACCGACAATATCCAGAGTGGGTTCACCCCGTCACGCTACCGCGAGCCCTCCGGATCGGTGAGCGATGCGAGCGCGATCTCGACGACACGCTCGTCGGCGAGAAGCTCGTGGAAGTCCAGGAGGTCGTCATGGGTGATCGGTTCGCCGTGATGCTCTTCGAGGAGCTCCGCGGGTATCGACCAGCTCGTCACGTGGACGCCAGATGCCACCAAGAGGTCGATGATCCTGGGCTCCGCCGGCTTGGCGACCTCGGTCGCACACCGCGGGCAGTCGAAGTGGTACACACCCTCGTCGGTCGTCGTACAGACGCGTACCTCGACATCGGCGACGGTCAGCTCGACATCGCCGCAAGTGGTGCAACTGGCCCGGATCGTGGTCATCAGACGTTTCTCCTCCCCTGAGCCATCGGCTGGGAGATCCCCGAACTTGAGCGGGCAGGTGATTTTGCTCGTGCTGTGAGTGGCACCGGAGGCGGTCATCGGGAACGATGACCACGTGCCGCCGCGTTATCGACCCCTCCTCGAGCCGCCGATCGGGTTCGCACACCGCGGCGCGCGAGCCCATGAACGCGACAACACGATCGCGGCATTCGAACTGGCACTGCGGCTCGGCGCCACCGGCCTCGAGACCGACGTGTGGCTGACGGCCGACGGCGCGGTGGTTCTCGACCACGACGGGATCACCTCGAAGCTGCCGCTCGTGAAACGGCGGTTCCGCGACGTCGAGCACGCCTCGCTTCCGGCCTACGTCCCGACGCTCACCGAGCTCTTCGAGTCCTGCGGCACCGACTACCACCTGTCGATCGACATCAAGGACGCCGATGCTGCGCCCGCGGTGATCGAGGTCGTCGAACGCGCCGCGGCCGGCGACGACGAGATGTTCCGCCGGGTGTGGTTGTGTCACCCGAGCATCGAACGACTCACGACCTGGAAGGACGCCTGGCCCCATGTCCGGTTCGTGAACTCGATTCGCCTACCGAACATCGACGAGGGAATCGAACGGCGCGCCGCCCGCCTTGCCGCCGCACGAATCGACGCGATGAACATGCATTACTCCGACTGGTCGGCTGGACTCACGGCACTCTTCCACCGCTTCGACGTCTTGGCATTCGGTTGGGACGCTCAACACGAACGGGTCCTGGCCGAACTGGTCGACATCGGGATCGACGCGGTCTACAGCGACCACGTCGACACCATGAAGATGGTGCTCGACAGCGTCTACGGAGATCCGGCGTCGAGCTGAGACGTCGGTGCCGGTCAGAGCCAGCCGATGTCGGTGATCGGCCAGATGCGCAGGAACGCACGACCCACGATGCTGTCGGCCTCGATCGGACCGAATTTGCGGCTGTCGAAGGATCGATCGCGGTTGTCGCCCATCACGAAGACGTGTTCGTCGGGAACGGTGCAGATGGCGTCGCCTCCGCACAGCTCTCGCGCCTCGTCGGTGGAGAAGCCCAGCCACACGGTGTCGAGGGTGTCGGGAACGTAGGGCTCTTGCAAGCGCTGTCCGTCGATGAACACCCTGCCGTCGACGAGCTCGATCGTGTCGCCGGGAAGCCCGATGACCCGTTTGATGAGGTCGTCGGTGTCGCTCGGTGCACCAGGGGGTCGGGTGAAGACCACCAGATCGCCGCGGTTGACGTCGTGGAAGTCGTACGAGAGCTTGTTGACGAGGACCCGGTCGTTCACATGCAGGGTCGGCTCCATCGAACCCGATGGAATGTAGAACGCCTGGAGGAGGAACGTCTTCACCAAGAAGGCGACGACCAGCGCGACCACGATGACACCGATCCACTCCGCAACCGCGCGAGCGCGGTCCTTCGTCTCGTCGGCCTCGGCCGGGGATGTCGGGGCGGTCTCCGTGTCGTCCTGGGCCTCGAAATCGAAGACCGACGATGCCTCCGTGGTCGCCGTGGTCGCGACCGAGGCCCGGCGGGCGGCGGCGTCGCGCCGGGCGTCGGCCTCGTGATCGGGTGGGTTGTTGGGACCGGGTGGCCGAGTCGGTGCAACGCTCGGGTCGCTCCCGCGGCGTCGGGCCCGGCGGGCCTCCGATTGAGTGGTCGTGAGCGGCGGGGTCGGCTCACCGGCACGGGTCGCGGACCGGTCGGCCGGATCGCGCTCGGGGGGCTCGGGGGTGGGCCGCCGCGGCCGGTCGGGGGCCGACCCCTCGCGTGCCTGCGGCTGTCGCGGTGACGTCGAGACCTCGGTCGAATGGGACGATTCGCCTGCCGTTGGGCCCGCGTCCTGGTCGCCGGCGCTGACCTTGGCGGCATTCTCGACGGCGCGCGCCACGATGCGATCGACCCAGTCGGGATCGTCGAGAGAGCCCGGACCGTCGGGGGTTTCGGAGTCAGTCACGCGTGGGGCACGCTAGCCCAACATCGGTCACTTCCGACTCACCCCACGGTCATACCGTTCGAGCAGACGGGTGGCCGCGATACGAGCCAGGTCGGCCGGAATGCCGGCGCTGGCAGCCTCGATCGTCGCCGCCGGACCGAGCCGCAACAACAGCCGCTCCAGCCAGGGCACCGCAGTGACTGCCAGTTCGACGACCAGATCGTCTCCGTCCCTCTCCACCGACTCACACGGATAGTGCTCGGGAACCCACGCAGCGTCGGGAGAGAGCCGGAGGGTCACCCGAGCGTCGTCGTCGCGTGGCCGATAGACGGTCGGCACCGGTCGGCGGTCGGGGGGAACGAACGTGGTGCCGGTGGGATTCACCGCGTTCACTCGATCGACGCGGAACACGCGCTCGTCCTCGGCTTGGTGACAGTAGGCGAACAGGTACCACTGGCCCCCTTCGACGAAGAGGCGCAGCGGATCGACCACCCGCCGCGACCGCTCGTCGCGGCCGAATGCGTAGTAGTCGATCTCGACCTGGGTGTTCGTGGACTCGGCGGTGCGCAGCGAGTCGATGATGTCGGCCGGAGCCGCGCCGAGGCGTACGTCGATCGCCGCGCCGCCTTCGAGGCCGAGCGATCGAGCCAGCTTGGCGAGGCCGCGGGCGAGCGGACCGTCGGCTTCGGCCCCGGGCACGGCGAGCAGGCTCTGGCCCGCCGCGACCAGTGCCAGGGCCTGATCGGGGCTGAGCCGCAACGCCCGTTCGAAGTACTCGGCATACCGGATCCACACCTTGCCGTCGTCGACCATGACCTCGATGAGCTGATCGGGAGTGAACGGGTACAGGCCGACCATGAACACCACGTCCTGGAGGTCGGACAGCAGTCGCTCCTGGGGATAGTCGAATCGACGGGCGATCTCCTCGATGGAGGCACCGTCGCGTGCTGCCACCCACGGAACGATCGAGAGCAGACGTTCCAGGCGCTGACCGGCGCTGAGTCGCGATGCCGCGCTCATCGGCTGAGCTCGCGGAGCCAGGACACGACCATGTCGCGTAGCTCGGGTGGGTCGAGCACCTCACCGTGGTCGAGGAAGCTCAGGACGAAGGAGCGGAACGCGGCCTCGTCGCTCACTCCCATCTCGAGCACGAGTGAGCCGTCGTCGCGTCGTTCCGCGACGACCTCCTCGCCGAGCTCGTTCGCGACCCAGCCCGCCTGGTCGGCGTCGACGAGGACCCGCGCCCGTACCGGGTGGTCGTCGCCCAGCTCCCACGGTTGGCGCCACGTCGCCTGGCTGTCGACCGGTGGTGGCGCCGTGTCGCGGTCGTCGGTGGCGGGCTCGCCCTCGATGCGATCGAGACGGAAGTGGCGTTCGTCGTCGCGGAGACGGTCGAATCCGGTGAGATACCAGCGGCCCCGTTGGAAATCGAGCCTCCTCGGCTCGACCACCCGTTCATCGCCGCGATAGGTGAAGCGGACCAGGCGATGTTCGATCAGGGCGGTGAACAACGACGCGAGAGCCGGCGCGTTCGGCAGGGCGGCGAGATCGCCCGGCTCGCCGGGGTCGTCGACCACTCCCCCGAGCTTCCGCAGGGCCTCGGCGTGGCTCACACTGTCGAAGTGGACCGCTCGCGCCGCGAGGTGAAGCGCCGCCAGCTCGTCGGGATCGAGCCCAGGGTCACGCAGGTAGTACTCGTCCTTCGGAATGCGGTAACCGTCGACGATCGGGTCGGTTCCCGGCACCGCTTCGACCACGAGGGGGACACCCATTTCCCGCAGGTCGTCCTTGTCGCGCTCGAAGGCCCGCCGGAACGACGCCTTCTCGTCGGGGTAGCCGGGCACCCGCTCCCGCAGCTCGCGCGCGGTGAGTGGGCGTTCGGCGCTCAACAACGCGGCCGTCAGGTTCATCAGGCGCTCGAGCTTGCTCACCGGCTCACCAGGTCAGAGCGACTCGATCAGCTTGTCGACCCGTTCGTCGTAGGCCTTGAACGGGTCCTTGCACAAGACGGTGCGTTGGGCCTGATCGTTGAGCTTGAGGTGAACCCAGTCGACGGTGTAATCGCGGCGACGTTCCTTCGCCCGCTTGATGAACTCGCCGCGCAGACGTGCCCGTGTCGTCTCCGGCGGGTGTTCCATCGCCTTGGCGATGTCGGCGTCGTCGCAGATCCGTTCGACGAGGCCCCGGCGTTGCATCCGGTAGAACAAGCCGCGGTCCCGGTTCACGTCGTGGTACTGGAGGTCGACGAGCGCCACCCGGGCGTCGGACAGATCGAGGCCGTGGCGCTCGCGGAATGCCTGGATGAGCTTGTGCTTGATGACCCAGTCGATCTGGCTGTCGAGCCCGAACGGGTCGGTCTCGATGCCCTCGAGGCAGTGTTCCCACATGGTGAGCGCCTGTTTCTCGAGGACGCTCAGCTCGTGGCGCTGCGCGAACTTCTGGGCTCGTTCGAGGTATTCGGACTGGATCTCGAGCGCGCTGACCTCGCGGCCGTTCGCGAGCCGCACCCGTCGGCGGCAGGTGATGTCGTGGCTGATCTCACGAATGGCGCGGATCGGATTCTCGAGCGTCATGTCGCGCAGAACCACCGACGGCTCCTCGAGCATGCGCAGCAGCAGACTGGCGGCACCGACCTTCAGGAAACTCGTGTACTCGCTCATGTTGGAGTCCCCGACGATGACGTGTAGCCGGCGATAGCGCTCGGCGTCGGCGTGGGGCTCATCGCGGGTGTTGATGATCGGGCGAGATCGGGTGGTCGCGCTCGAGACGCCCTCCCAGATGTGCTCGGCCCGTTGGCTGATGCAGTACATCGCGCCCCGCGCGGTCTGCAGCACCTTGCCCGCACCCGCGTAGATCTGCCGGCTGACCAGGAACGGGATCAACACCTCGGCGTAGTTGGCGAAGTCGTCGCGCCGGCTCGTCATGTAGTTCTCGTGGCACCCGTAGGAGTTTCCGGCCGAGTCGGTGTTGTTCTTGAACAGGTAGATGTCGCCCTCGATGCCTTCTTCGAGCAACCGCTGTTCCGCGCTGGCGAGCAACTGCTCGAGGATGCGCTCGCCGGCCTTGTCGTGAGCGATCAGGTCGTAGATCGAGTCGCACTCGGGCGTGGCGTACTCGGGGTGGGATCCCACGTCGAGGTACAGTCGGGCTCCGTTGGCGAGAAAGACGTTGCTGCTTCGACCCCACGACACGACGCGGCGGAAGAGGTATCGCGCCACTTCGTCGGGACTGAGGCGCCGCTGGCCGCGCTGGGTGCACGTGACGCCATATTCGTTCTCGATGCCGAAGATGCGGCGTTGCATGATGCTGTCACGCTACCGGTGTCGCGCTCGC
>JAOTZB010000114.1 GCA_029861625.1 Acidimicrobiia bacterium | reverse complement strand
CATGTACCTGCCGACCAGCTCGGCGACGCTGCGGACTACCTCATCGAGAATCACGAGGCCGTGCTGCTCATGCACGAATCCGAGATACTCGGCACCGATCTCCCCGCCGCGGTTGTCCTGACGATCTCCGAGACCGAACCCGGCATGCAGGGCGATCGGGTCTCCGGCGCCACCAAGCCGGCAACCCTCGAGACCGGCAAGGTCGTCCAGGTGCCTCTGTTCGTCGGGCCCGGCGAGCAGATCAAGGTCGACACTCGCACGGGCGAATATCTGAGCCGAGCGTGAGCGACGCGCCCGCTTCCGTCACCGC
Source organism: Acidimicrobiia bacterium (assembly GCA_029861625.1). Taxonomy (GTDB): domain Bacteria; phylum Actinomycetota; class Acidimicrobiia; order Acidimicrobiales; family JAHEJN01; genus JAOTZB01. Next base: position 10,237 of record JAOTZB010000114.1, on the reverse strand, counting down.
ACGGCGCGAGGCCCGGGAGCGAGCGCTGTCACTGCTCTACGAAGCCGAGAGCCGCGGCCAACCCGTCGCGCAGATCGTCGCCGATCTTCCCATTCCTCCGGCACGCTTCGCGCTCGACATCGTCGACGGGGTCGCCGCCCATCTCGACGAGATCGACGAGCTGCTCGACGACCATGCCCACGGTTGGACGGTCGACCGGATGGCCGCGATCGACCGCGCGATCCTCCGCATCGCCGTCTACGAGCTGTCGCATCACGCCGACGTCCCCACCGGAGTCGTGATCTCCGAAGCCGTCGAGCTGGCGTCGGCATACAGCACCGAACGTTCGACGGCGTTCGTGAACGGCTTGCTGGCTGCCGCCGCCGAGGAGCTTCGCCCTGGGCCCGCCGACTGACCGGTCCGTCGAGCTCCCTGTGCCACCGGGAGGGCTCGGTGGGCGCGGGACCACGCTCCGTCCCTGGCAGGACCGAGATGCCCCAGCCCTGGTCGAAGCATGGGCCGACCCGGAGGTCACGGCCTGGTCTCGGGGCCCCGACGACCGAACGTTGCCCGCGGCGCAACGGTGGATCGAGGGCTGGGACGAACGGCGCACGGCCGGCCTCGCGCTCGATCTCGTTATCGCCGACCCGGCCGACGAGTGCGTCGGCGAGGTCGGGCTCACGACGCCCGCAGCTCACGGGACGACGGCCCGACAGCGAGGCCAGGCCGACGAGGCAGCGACGGCGGGCAGGGTCGGCCTGCTCGGATGGTGGTTGCTCCCGCGTGGGCGCGGCCGTGGTCTGGCGTCGTCGACCGTTGCCGGGTTCAGTGTGTGGCTCCTCGGCGACGGTGGTTTCTCGGCGCTCGGTGCCGCCATCCATCCCGACAACGAACGGTCGATCCTGGTCGCCGAGCGGGCCGGCTTCCGGCGGTCCGGAACGGCGCCGGGAGGCGAGCTGGTGTTCCGCCTGGCGAGGCCCCAGGGGGGTCGCGCCTGAGCCCGATGAGGGCCTGCTAGGGTGCGATCTCGACCGTGAAGCGGGTCCCGTGAGACCCGAACGGAAGACCGAGGTACGCAGTGGCAGAACGTGAACGCCGTCGAACGCCCCCCTACGGGGGCGTCTTCATTGCCCGATCACGGGTCATGGACGCCGATGAGCTGCGACGGGCGATCTGGCGCATGGCCCACGAGATCCTCGAACGGAATCGCGCCACCGCCGAACTGATCGTCATCGGACTCCAGACCGGTGGTGTCGATCTGGCCGAGAGGCTCGCCGCCGCCCTCGGCGAGATCGAGGGCACGGCCCCGTTGGTGGGCACCCTCGACGTCGCTTTCTACCGCGACGACATCGGCCTCCGTCCGGTGCTGCCCGAGGCGCCGACCGAGATTCCCGATGACCTCACGAACAAGGTCGTCGTGCTGGTCGACGACGTCTTGTACACCGGCCGAACGATTCGCGCTGCGCTCGATGCGCTCCACGACTTCGGCCGACCGCGGGCGGTACAGCTCGCGGTCATGATCGACCGCGGTCATCGCGAGCTACCGATCCGCCCCGACTTCGTCGGCAAGAACCTGCCGACGCGTCGCGACGAAGCAGTCGACGTCACGCCCGACGGCGTCGACCTCGGCGAGATCCAGCGGGGAGAGCGGTGAGCCGGCAACATCTCCTGACGATCGACGACCTCGGCGCCGACGGCATCGAGGAGCTGCTCGACCTCACCGACAGCTTCGTCGAGGTCAGCGAGCGCCGGATCCCGAAGGTGCCGGTGTTGCGGGGCAAGACCGTTGCGTGGCTGTTCTACGAGGACTCGACGCGCACTCGCCTGTCGTTCGAGACCGCAGCCCGGCGCCTCTCGGCCGACACGATGAACTTCAGCGTGTCGTCGAGCTCGGTGAACAAGGGAGAATCGGTCCTCGACACCGTGCAGACGATCGAAGCCATGGGCGTCGACGCGATCGTCGTCCGGCACGGCTCGGCCGGCGTGCCCCGCCAGATCACCGGGTGGGTCGACGCATCGGTGATCAACGCCGGCGACGGGTGGCACGCCCACCCGACCCAGGCGCTGCTCGACTGTTACACACTTCGTCAACATCGGGGCAACATCGACGGCCTCCGCATAGCGATCGTCGGTGACATCAAACATTCGCGGGTCGCGCGCTCGAATGTTGCGGCTTTCACGGCGATGGGGGCCGACGTCACCCTCGTGGCACCGCGAACGCTGCTGCCGCCTGCTGTCGGGCTCTGGCCGGTTGAGGTGACACACTCGCTCGACGATGTGCTCGCGCACGTCGACGTCGTGTACCTGCTGCGGATGCAGCTCGAGCGCCAGGCCCAGGCCCTCGTGCCGAGCCTGCGCGAGTACACCGCCGAGTACGGGCTGACAGCGTCGCGTTTCGCTCGGCTCGACCCCGACGCCTTGATCATGCATCCCGGCCCGATGAATCGTGGCGTCGAGATCGCGGCCGACGTGCCCGAGTCCCCGCAGGCCGTCGTCACCAATCAGGTTCGCAACGGTGTCGCCGTCCGCATGTCCGTGCTGTTCCGCCTGCTCGGGTCCGAGGTCGATCCGCGGCAGCTCGTCGAGGAGTCGTTCAGTGGCTGACATCGTCGTCAAAGGTGGTCGGGTGATCGATGCCACCGGCGAACGCATGGCCGACGTGGCCATCGAGGGCAACAACATCGTCGCCGTCGGCGAGGGCCTGACGGCCCTACGTGTGCTCGATGCTGGGGGATGCGTGGTTGCACCGGGTTTCGTCGACATCCACACCCATCTGCGCGAACCCGGCACCGAAGATGCCGAGACCATCGAGAGCGGCAGCCGAGCTGCCGTCCTCGGCGGGTACACCGCCGTTGTCGCCATGCCGAACACGACGCCGCCGATCGACGACGCATCGGTCGTTCGCGACGTGCTCGCTCTCGGCCGCGACGCGCTGTGCGATGTGCACACTTCGGCGGCGATCACCGTCGGGCGGGCCGGCGATCGGCTGGCACCGATGGCCGAGATGGCCGAGCTCGGAGTGCACCTCTTCACCGACGACGGCGACGGCGTGCAGGATCCGGGCGTCATGCGGAACGCGCTCGAGTATGCGGCCGGGCTCGGTGTCACCTTGGCTCAACACTGCGAGGTCGATTCGCTCTCCCTCGACGGCCAGATGAACGAGGGCGAGTGGTCGAGCCGTCTCGGGATGCCCGGCATCCCGGCCGAGGCCGAAGAGCTCATGGTCATGCGCGACATCGCCCTGGCCCGGATGACCGGCGCGCGCGTGCACTTCCAGCACCTGTCCACCGCCGGATCGGTTGCGATGGTGCGGGCGGCCCGCCAGGCCGGCGTCCCCGTGAGCGCCGAGGCAACCACCCACCACTTCACGCTCACGGAGGCCGAAGTCGCCGGCTACGACCCGGTTTTCAAGGTCAACCCCCCGCTGAGAACAGTCGCCGATGTCGGCGGGGTGAAGCTCGGCCTGGCCGACGGCTCGATCGACGCGATCGCCACCGATCATGCTCCCCACACCGCCGACGCGAAGAACCTGCCGTTCGATCAGGCCCCGCCGGGGATGCTCGGGCTCGAGACCGCGTTCGCGCTGGCGGTCACCGAGCTCGATCTGTCCATCGCCGAGATCATCGCACTGCTGTCGTGGCGGCCGGCGGCGATCGCAGGCATTGCCACCGAGCACGGTGCGCCGATCGCCCCGGGTTCACCGGCGAATGTCACGATCTTCGATCCGGTCACGACATGGACCGTCGATCCCCGCGAGCTGGCGAGCCTGAGTCGCAACACGCCTTATGCCGGTCGGACCCTGACCGGGAGGGTGCGTCACACGATCGTGGCAGGCGAAGCTGTCGTGATCGATGGCGATGCGCAGCGGTGACGATGCACACGCGTCCCGAGGCCCTCCTGGTGCTCGCCGATGGCGAGACGTTCGAGGGCGAGGCAATCGGCGCACCGACCGCCGACGGCGTCGCAACCGGCGAGGTCGTCTTCAACACCGCGCTGTCCGGGTACCAGGAGATCCTGACGGATCCCTCGTATGCAGGTCAGATCATCTCGTTCACCTATCCCCACATCGGCAACTACGGCGTTAACCACCTCGATCACGAGAGCCGGCGGCCCGTATGTCGCGGAGTCGTCATTCGTGACCTCGCCCGTCGCCACAGCAACTGGCGAGCCGAGAGCGGGCTCGAGGATTTCCTGACGGGCGTCGGCTTGTCGGGCATCACCGGCATCGACACCCGCCGGCTCACGCGCCACGTACGCGATCACGGCGCGATGCCCGGCGCATTCGGCACCGCCGACGAGGCCAGGCTGCGCGATGCGGCCATCGCCCACGCTCCGACCGATGGGGTCGACCTCGTGTCCACCGTGACCTGCGACGAGCCGTACACGATCGAGTCGACGGGCGGTGCCCGCCGCATCGTTGCCTACGACTACGGCATCAAGACGACGATCCTGCGTCATCTCGGCGAGCTGGGCACAGTCCTGGTGGTCCCGGCGTCGACCCCTGCCGCCGATGTGCTCGCCCTCGATCCCGACGGCGTCTTCTTGTCGAATGGTCCCGGCGACCCCGAACCGGTCGGGTACGCCCGCGAGAACATCGGCGAGCTCCTCGGCTCGGTCCCCGTTTTCGGAATCTGTCTCGGCCACCAGCTCCTGTCGCTCGCGCTCGGAGCCGAGACCTACAAGCTCGCGTTCGGCCACCACGGCGGGAATCATCCGGTCCAGCGCACCACCACTGGCGCGGTCGAGATCACCAGCCAGAACCACAACTATGCCGTCGCCGGTGATTCGGTCGTCGATGCCGAGATCACCCATCGGAATCTGAACGACGGCGTGGTCGAGGGCATCCGCTGCCTCGACGCGCCGGCCTTCAGCGTGCAATATCACCCCGAAGCCGGCCCCGGCCCCCACGACTCCCGGTACCTCTTCGACGAGTTCGAGCGGCTGATGGCCGGAGGGGTCTGATGCCGCGCCGAGCCGACATCTCGTCGATTCTGCTCATCGGGTCGGGGCCGATCGTCATCGGGCAGGCGTGCGAGTTCGACTACTCCGGCACGCAGGCGTGTCGGGTGCTGCGCGACGAGGGCTACCGCGTGATCCTGGCCAACTCGAACCCGGCGACGATCATGACCGACCCGGAGTTCGCGGACGCAACCTATGTCGAGCCGCTCACCCTCGAGGTCCTCACGCGTATCATCGAACGCGAGCGACCCGACGCGGTGCTGCCGACATTGGGCGGCCAGACGGCCCTGAACCTCGCGATGGAGCTGGTCGAGGCGGGCGTGCTCGCCGAATACGGTGTCGAGCTCATCGGGGCGAACGCCGAAGCCATCGCGACGGCCGAGGACCGGTTCCGGTTCAAACTGGCAATGCTCGACGTCGGGCTCGACGTGCCGCGGTCGGCCATCGCCCGCACATGGTCCGAGGCCGAGGAGGCGCTCGACGAGATCGGGTTGCCGGTGATCATCCGACCGGCCTACATCCTCGGAGGCAAGGGCACGGGCATTGCCACGACGTTCGACGAGTTCCGCACGGTCGCCGCCAACGGTCTCGACGCGAGCCCGATCTCGGAGATCCTCATCGAGGAGTCGATCGTCGGATGGAAGGAGTTCGAGCTGGAGGTGATGCGCGATCACGCCGACAACTGCGTTGTCGTGTGTTCGATCGAGAACTTCGATCCGATGGGGGTGCACACCGGCGACTCGATCACGGTCGCCCCGGCCCAGACGCTCACCGATGTGGAGTACCAGGCGATGCGGGACGCGGCATTCATCGTGATGCGCAGGGTCGGTGTCGAGACCGGTGGCTCGAACGTTCAGTTCGCGGTCGAGCCGGGAACCGGTCGGCAGGTCGTGATCGAGATGAACCCGCGCGTTTCGCGCTCGTCGGCGCTGGCATCGAAGGCGACCGGCTTCCCGATTGCGAAGATGGCCGCCCGCCTCGCAGTCGGCTACACCCTCGATGAGATACGGAACGACATCACGAAGAAGACCCCTGCGGCTTTCGAGCCGACGATCGACTACGTCGTGACCAAGATGCCTCGCTGGGCTTTCGAGAAGTTCCCAGGCGTCGACGGTGTGCTCGGCACCCAGATGCAGTCGGTCGGCGAGGTCATGGCCATCGGGCGAACGTTCCCCGAGTCGTTGCAGAAGAGTCTCCGGTCGCTCGAGCTCGGCCGTTCCGGCCTCAATGCCGATCCCGGCGAAGCAATGCTCGTCGATCTGGCCGACGAGGAGCTCATCGCGATGGTGAAGATCGCGACACCGGAGCGGATCTTCCAGCTCGAGGCGTTGTTGCGTCGCGGTGTGAGCGTCGACGAGCTGGCCGGCCACACGGGCATCGATCCCTGGTTCCTCGACCAGATGGCGCTGATCTCCGACGCCCGAGCCGAGCTCGCCCCGCTCGAGATCGGTGCCGTCGATCGGCGAACGTGGCGCACGGCCAAACGACTGGGGTTCAGCGACGCGCAGCTGGCGTGGCTCTGGGGCGAGGACGAGGATGATGTTCGACTTGCCCGGACGGCGTGCGGCGTCGAGGTCACGTTCAAGACCGTCGACACCTGTGGTGCCGAGTTCGACGCCGAGACCCCGTATCACTACTCGACCTGGGAGGACGTCAGCGAGGTGGCGCCGTCGCCCAGGGCGCGGGTGATCATCCTGGGCTCGGGACCGAATCGCATCGGCCAGGGGATCGAGTTCGACTACTGCTGCGTGCATGCCAGCTTCGCGCTCCAGGACGCTGGATACGAGACCGTCATGGTGAACTGCAATCCCGAGACCGTCTCGACCGACTACGACACGAGCGATCGGCTGTATTTCGAACCCCTGACGCGAGAAGACGTGATGCACGTCATCGAGGCCGAACATGCTGCCGGGCTGGCCGGCGGCGGACCCGGTGTGGTCGGTGTGGTGGTGGCGCTCGGTGGCCAGACCCCGCTGAAGCTCGCCGCAGAGCTGCCGAAGGGGCTCGTGGTGGGAACGAGCCCCGAGTCCATCGATCTGGCCGAGGATCGCGACCGGTGGAACGCGCTCTGTTCGCATCTGGAGATCCCGCAGCCGCCGGGAGGGACGGCAGTCACCGTCGACGATGCACTGGCCGTGGTCGAACGCATCGGCTACCCCGCGCTGATCCGGCCCTCGTATGTGCTCGGTGGCCGTGCGATGGTCATCGTGTACGACGAGGACGCGCTGTGTGAGTCGATGGCCGAGATGGCCATCACCGGAAGCCTCGGTCGCGAAGGCGGGCTGTCCGCCGACCGGCCGGTTCTCATCGATCGGTTCCTCGAGGAGGCCACCGAGGTCGACGTCGATGCGATACGGGACGAGACCGGCGAGGTGATCATCTGCGGCATCATGGAACACATCGAGGAGGCAGGCGTGCACTCCGGTGACAGCGCGTGCATGCTGCCACCGATGAATCTCTCCGAAGGGACGCTCGCGACCCTGGAGAACTACACGGCTCGACTGGCCGACGCGCTCGATGTCGTCGGCCTGCTGAACGTCCAGTTCGCAGTGAAGCGTGCTGGGGGCGAGCAGGTGTTCGTGATCGAGGCGAATCCGCGGGCATCTCGCACGGTGCCGTTCGTCGCCAAGGCGACGGGCGTGCCGCTGGTCAAGATCGCATCGCGGGTCATGCTCGGTGCAACGCTCGTCGAGCTCCGGGCCGACGGCCTGCTCGGCGACCGTGCGCCAGGTGATCACGTGGCGGTGAAAGAAGCCGTCCTGCCCTTCCAGCGGTTCCCCGACGCCGACGCGATGCTCGGCCCCGAGATGCGGTCGACCGGCGAGGTGATGGGAATCGACCTTCGCCCCGGTCTCGCTTTCGCGAAGTGTCAGATCGCCGCCGGTCAACAGCTGCCGTCGTCGGGGACCCTCTTCTTGTCGGTCGCCGACCGGGACAAGGCGGCGGGCATCGAGACCGGTCGTGCCTTTGCGGCTCTGGGCTTCGAAATCGCGGCCACCAACGGGACCGCAGATGCGCTCGAAGCAGCGGGAGTGCCCGTGAAGGTCCGGGTCGCCAAGCTGGGCGAGCCGAGCGGAACCGACGCGGTGGAGCTCATCGAGTCGGGAGGGGTCGGGCTGGTCGTGAACACCCCGCAGGGCCCAGGCCCTCGGGCCGACGGTGCTCACATCCGACGGTCCGCAGGATCGAGAGGCGTGCCGTTGCTCACGACCGTATCGGCGGCTCTGGCGGCCGCGAACGGGATCGCAGACTGGCGCAACCATGCCCTGGCCGTCCGTACCCTGCAGGAGTACCACCGGGGTGTCTCTTCCGATCAGCTGACCCTCGAGCTCGACCTGTGAGCCCCCTGTCCACGCACGACGTGCGCCGGTCGAGAGGCATCCGACGGTTCCTGACCAGCCGACGGGGCCTTGGTCCGCTGCCCACGCTCGCGACGACGATCGGCTCGGTCCAGCTGAAGAGCCCGGTGATGACTGCCTCGGGCACAGCCGGTCGCGGGGCCGAACTCGGCGCATACCTCGATCTCGAGTCGCTGGGCGCGGTGGTCGTGAAGTCGCTGGCTGCGCAGCCCTGGGCCGGGAACCCTGCGCCCCGCGTGCATCAGACCCCGGCCGGGATGATCAACAGCGTCGGCCTGCAGGGGCCGGGCGTCTCGGCCTGGCTGCGTGACGAGCTTCCGGCACTCGAGGCGGTCGGCGCGACGGTCGTCGCGAGCATCTGGGGTCGATCCGTGGACGACTACGCCCGGGCCGCGCAGGCGCTGGCCGACGCACCGGAGTCGGTCGTCGCCGTCGAGGTCAACGTGTCGTGTCCGAATCTCGAGGATCGCGGCAAGATGTTCGCCCATGCCCCAGGCCCGACAGCAGCTGCGATCGCGGCGACGGACGTCGTCGGGCGACCCCGATGGGCCAAGCTGAGCCCCAACACGGCCGAGCTGGTCACCATCGCGCGCGCCGCGGCCGACGCCGGCGCCGAGGCCGTCACACTCGTCAACACCGTGCTCGGTATGGTGATCGACATCGAGCATCGCGAACCGGTGCTGGGAGGCGGAGGTGGTGGCCTGTCGGGCCCGGCCATACATCCGGTCGCGGTCCGATCCGTCTACGACGTGCACGCCGCGGAGCCCGACCTCCCGATAGTTGGCGTCGGTGGAGTCGCCACAGGCCGCGAGGCGGTCGAGCTGGTGATGGCCGGGGCGAGCGCCGTGCAGGTCGGTACGGCGTCGTTCGCCGACCCCCGTGCGTGCGGCCGCATCCTCGCCGAGATGCGCAAGTGGTGCAACGATCGAGGCATCGACGATCTCTCCGAGCTCGTCGGCGCTGCCAACGACCCGAGCTGAAGTCCCTTCGACCGCCATCAGGAGAACCGATGTCCGAACCCGAGATCCCCGACCACATCCGCCAGCATCTGGCCTTGGCACTCGATGTCGACGATCTCGTCGCCGCCTCTCGACTTGCTCGCGAGCTGAAGCCCTGGTTCGGCGTGGCCAAGGTCGGGCTCGAGCTGTTCAGCGCGGCCGGACCCGAGGCTTTCGGCGTGCTCCAGGACATGGGGTACGCGGTCTTCGCCGACCTCAAGCTCCACGACATCCCGACCACGGTCGGGCGGGCGTCGCGAGTTCTCGGTGCGCTCGGTGTTCGGTATGTCACCATGCACGCCCATGGCGACGTGGCCATGCTGTCAGCCGGTGTCGAAGGTCTCAACGAGGGTGCGACGAATGCGGGTCTGCTGCCACCCGTCGCGGTGGCGGTGACGGTTCTCACGAGCGATCGCGATGCTCCGCCCCACATCATCCCGAAGCGTGTGCGCGCCGCGATGGAGGCCGGCTGTGGCGGCATCGTCTGTGCGGGCACAGATCTCGACGATGTGCGGAGTCTGGCGCCCCGTATGCACAAGGTCGTGCCCGGTATCCGCCCCGCGGGCGCGTCGAGCGACGATCAGGCGCGTGTCGCGACGCCGCGGCAGGCCATCGATGCCGGCGCCGACCTGTTGGTCGTCGGTCGGGCGGTCACGGCCAGCGACGACCGCCTGGCGGCGGCGGCGGCCATCGCTGCCGAGCTCAGCGACTGAGCGTCCGAGCAGTCCGGTCGGGCGCATCGGGTTCCGATCCGCCGAGGTGATCGCGAACCGCGCGGAGGCCCTCGATCGCTTGTTCGACTTCGCCGAACGTATTGGCTGCGGTAACCGTGAAACGCACCCCGCCCCGGTCGAGTGGCATCGCAGGGAAGAGCGAGGGAGTGATCAGCAGGTCGTGGTCCCAGAGGATCTGCGCCGCGGCGCGTGTGGACTCGACATCACC
>JAOTZB010000113.1 GCA_029861625.1 Acidimicrobiia bacterium | reverse complement strand
GCGTCCTCGCCACCGGCGTCATCATCAGTCCTCGGTCAGCGCCCGATACGAGGCCGCATCGAGCAGGTCGGCGAGTTGGTCGTTGTCGGAGGGCTCGATCACGAACAACCAGCCCTCGCCGTACGGGTCGTCGTTGAGCCGTTCCGGCTCGTCGGCGAGATCGGCGTTCACGGCCACGATGGTGCCCGAGACGGGAGCGAAGATGTCGGAGACCGACTTGGTCGACTCGACTTCGCTGCACGACTGGTTGGCCTCGACGACCGCACCGACCTCCGGGAGCTCGACGAAGACCACATCGCCGAGCGCATCCTGGGCGTAGTCGGTGATGCCGACCCGGACGTTGCCACCGTCGGCGAGCGCCCACTCGTGGTCGGATGAATACCTGAGGTTTTCCGGCACGTTCATGGCAGGCAACCTACCGCACCGAGCGGCGAGATTCCCCTGGGTCGATGTCTCGACCTCGACGAGAGACTCAGACGCCCGATCGTGCCGCTCGACCCTCGACCAGCGCGGTGCGGGCGAGTGGGACGTACTCGGCCGCGGCGTAGTAGCTGATCACGAGCGACGGAATCCCGATCGCCCACCCGAGCGCAACCCAGAGATCGGCTCCGGTAACGTCGGCGTGGCCCACCAGGAAGAGTGGGAAGGCGAACATGAGTCCGAATGTGGCCGTCTTGCCCCACCACGTGACATCGATCCGTCTGGCCCCGAGCGCGCCGAGCACCAGTGCGGCCACGGCGACGAGCCCTTCTCGGGCGAGAACCGCGACGGCGAACCAGACGGCCACGGACTCGTCGATGATCATGGCTGTGATCGCGACGAGGAACATCAACCGGTCGGCCGTGGGATCGAGCAGCTTGCCGATCTCGGACTCCTGGTTCCACCGCCGGGCGATGTATCCATCGATCCAGTCGCTGGCGCCGAGCCCGGCCAGGAGCCACGCAGCCGCGACCCGGTCGTCCCGGCCGAACAAGAGGACCAGGAAGAGTGGGATGCATGCCAGCCGGATCACGGTGATCGCGTTCGGCACGGTCAAGAACGGTCCCCATACCGTCGGTTCGGGGCGAGGCGCGGGGTCCGGACGAGGTGTCGCTCCGGGTTGACGCAGTGCGCTCACGGACTTCAGCCTACGATTCGATGTGGCCTCGCGACGCCCGGCGTGGTCCGAGCCAGCAAGGAGCGCCGATGCCGACCATCTTCAGCAGGATCATCGCCGGCGAGCTTCCCGGTCACTTCGTGTGGCGCGACCGCGCCTGCGTTGCATTCCTCTCGATCAATCCGCACCGGACCGGTCACACACTCGTCGTCCCCGTCGTCGAGGTCGGTCACTGGATCGATCTCGATCGGCCGACCAACGAGCACCTCATGGGGGTTTCGGCGGTCATCGGTGAGGCCCAGATGCAGGTCTTCTCACCGCCGCGCATCGGACTCATGATCGCGGGCTTCGAGGTCCCGCACGTCCATCTGCACGTCCTTCCGATGTTCGACATCCGGGACCTCGACTTCGCCAACGCCGCGACTGACGTCGATCACACAGCCCTTGCCGCCGTCGCCGGCGAGCTACGCGCCTCGCTGGCCGCTGCGGGCCACGGTCAGGCGAGCGATCGCTGAGCCTGCCCGTGTGACCGGTGGCAGTGTGACCGACAGTGGGGTCGTCAGTTGCAGACGTCGTCGACCCGGTTCCCGGGCTCGCACCGGCGATACACGAGGATTCCCTCGGAACGCGAGATCCGCAGCCAGCTCTCGGTGCCGAGCCCGATGTCGAGCTGCGCGACCTCGAGGCTCGTCCACTGCGGCGCCTCGGTGAGGTCGACGATGAGCCAGTCGACGCGATCGATCGCGGCCTGCTCGTCGGGTTCGTCGGCGGATGTATCGAGCACGAAGAGCCGTTCTCTCTCGAACAGGAGCGGCAGCAGCCGCGGCGATGCTCGAACGGCTCCGTCATCGGGAATCAGCTCGACCGCCGCATGTCGCGCCTGATCGGTGGCGTCGCGGCTCCCCCACGACCACGGGCGCTCGTACGGTGAGCTTCCGGAGTCGCGCACGAAGAACACGGATGCGGTGAACACGAGTGCCCACAGGAGCCGCCTGTCGACGTTCACCCGTTCGACGCGTACGGTGCCGCTCCGTTTGAGGGCGAACAGCGTGGCGACGAAGATGAACGCCGTGATCGGGATGGCCTGCGGCGCCTCGGCGAGATCACCGGCCGGGACGTCGGCCACCAGGTAGAGCGCATACAGCGGGACGGCGGGCAACAGATACCGGGGGGCCACGACCGGGAGGAACAGGACCGGCGCCAGCAGCGCGATGATGGTGGCGAAGTTGTCACGGGAGCCGAGCTTGCCGAGGAAGTCGAACGGGTTGGTGATGAACCCCTTGAGGACATCGAGCTCCGACTCGGTGCCGAAATCGCTGAAGGCCGCGACCTGCGGCGCCGTACCGTCGGCCAGGTCGGGCTGGATCGAGAAGATCGCCACCAGCGCCCATCCCAGCCCGACGATCGCCGTGAGCCAACCCATGCGGCGCCTGCCCTCGACGACCAACAAGACACCGAGGCCGGCGATGGCGAGGCCGAGATCGGCGCGCGCGGCCATCACGACGAGCACGAGCATCACGAATCGGAACCAACGCCCGGTGAGGCCGTAGAACATCGCCCACAACAGGGCGGGCAACGCGATGACCTCGGGGTGGAAGTCGGCCAGGTTGATGTTGTGGACGGCCGAGAACATCGAGTAGGCGAACACGACCGCAGCCGTGGCTCCGAATCGGAGGTCGGTCACCTGGCGGGCGATGCGCCAGATCGGGACGACGCCCATTGCCAGCGCGAGCGACTGGATCACGAGGAGCGTCGTCACTGTCGGCAGCACCGAGGTGACCGTGGCGACGGGGTAGAGCATCAGCGACACGTTCTTGGACAGGACGTTCCCGCCGAACAGCGACGACACCGGCTCGAACCCCTCGCCGATCAGCCACACCGACTGTGCGTAGAGGGCAAGATCGGTTCCGGCATCGAGTGATCGGGACCGTGCGAGCGCCAGTGAGACCAGGAGCACGAACAACAGCGCCGAGACGATCCACGGTGCGGACCGGTCCACCGCGTTTCCCTCGAGGCGCGCCTGCCACCGCAGCGCGAACATGTCGAGACGTCTGAAGGTGCGCTGACGCCAACTGGCCGTCACTCGGCCTCCATGGTCGTCGGCACGACATCGACCGGACCGGTCGGCTCGAGCAGCGTGGCGCCGTTGTTGCGCACGTTGTTGACCTCGGTGCTCACGGCAGTGAACGTGATCAGTCGATCGGGCGCCGGCACGAGGAGCTTCTGGAGGGAAGCCACGTCGTCGTCGTCGGGATCGAGCCATTGATCCCAGTCGCCGGGGGCCAACAGCACCGGCATGCGGTCGTGGATCTGTGCCATCTTGTCGTTCGGCGGGCCGGTGATGACGGTGCAGGACTGCAGCGGGAACTCGTCCTGCTCGCCCTTCCAGGTCTCCCAGAGCCCGGCAAATGCGAACGGCTGGCCGTCAGGTCTCTGGATGTAGACCGGCTGCTTCTTCTTCTGCCCTGCGATCTCGACCCACTCGTAGAAACCATCGGCGGGGATGAGACAACGGCGACGCTTGAACGCGGCCCGGTAGGCGTTGGAGGTAGCGACCGTCTCGGCCCGCGCGTTGATCATGCGATTGCCGATCTTGGGATCCTTGGCCCAGAACGGGACGAGACCCCAGTGGAATGCCTCGAGTCGTCGGATCTCCGCATTCTCGAGGACCACGTAGATGTCCGAAGTCGGCGCGACGTTGTAGTTGGCTTCGAGGAGGGTCTCGCCCTGTTCGGCGCCGAAGTACGCAGCCAGCTGGTCCGGGGGCGAGGACGAGACAAACCGTCCACACATGCCCGCAACGCTACCGTCTGCCCGCCGCGGCGGGCATCACGTGACCCGGTGATCGCGTCCCGGTCGTCGACCATCGGGGCGGCGACTGCTCAGCGGACCAGGAGGACGCTGCACTCGGCCCTTCGGGCCAGCTTCGTCGATGTCGAGCCCAGGAGGCCCTCGAACAGCCCCCCGCCGTGAGTTCCGACGCACAAGATGTCGACGGCGCGGACCGAGATCGAGTCGATGATGGCCTTCGCCGCGTTCTCACCCTCTTCACCGACAAGGTCGTAGTCGACGCCGGACGCGGACAGTGCCTCGGCGAACCCCGCAGTGCGCGTCTCGACGACGCGCGCCACGTACCGCTCGATGAACTCGTCGTCGCCGATCCACGAAGTCGGGGTGGGGTCGGTGACGGCCGGCCCGCGCCGGTACTCGATGCTGACCTCCTGCAACTTGTCGACCGGTTGCCCCCGCATGTCGGCCAGGAGCTTGCGCGGCACCTCGACGACAGTGAAGACCGTGACCCGGCCGGTGTCACCGGCGAGCCGGCCGGCGATCATCGCCGTCCGTTCGACGTCGAGGCTGCCGTCTGTCGCCACCATCACATGCACGTGGGCCTCACTTCATCGGGGAGAACCTGAATGGCCAGCGAGCGTAACAGGCGACGGGAATCTCGTCGCCGGCCCGACCACCGATCCTGGACCGATTCGGGGCCGGTGCCACGTCACTGCACGAGGCAGGCTGCGCCGTCGGGACCGGTAGCGGGCGGGGCGCCGGAGGTCACGATCTCGGATCCCCGGTCGGCCCGCATGGCGACGAGGTCACCGGGTGCCGTCGATCCGTCGATGCGGCCCGACACCAGGACTGATTCGTAACCGTCGGCACCGCCGACGAGATCGACGAGTATGGACCATGTCGAGGCAGGGTCGCCACCGAGATCGCGGGGCCAGTCGAGGGGCACCAACACCACTCGTGGACCAACACAGGGTGAGAGGGCGGCGTCACCGACGCCGCGTGCCGCACAGGCGCCGATGGGCGACGCCAGCCACGTCGCGTCGACGATCTCGTTGTCGCCTGCGATGACCGAGACCTGGATGCATGCCGCGGTCAGCCACCCGGGGGCGCCGACGAGCGCGACATGGGGTCGGGCCCCGAAGGTCACGAGCGACGCCGCCACGGTGCCCGGTACGACGGGCAGGATCGCGGGGTCGGGATCGACGACGACTCGGTCGATCCTTTCGCCGCCGCCGGCCAGAACGACCGCCGGCGTGTCGATCGCGGTCGATACGTTCGGGTCGAGCACAGGAGTGGCCGAGCCGGCCGACGATCCGTCGAATTCGACGAAGCCGTCGCTCGCGACGACCTGGAAGTCGGCGTCGCTGCCGCCGAAGCGTTGAGCCGTGTCGGTCGTCGCGGCGATCGCGATTACCACGACCAGTCCCACGGTCAAGAGCGCGGACAACCCGATGAGCGCGATCCGGCGTCGACCCGCCATCAAGAAATTGCGATCGAGGTATCGGGCCAGGGCGTCGGGGTTCCGCGGTCCGCCGAACGCGTCGTCGAATCGGTCGGGCTCGGACGCGATGTCGTCGACGGAGTCGTCGATCTCGGCCGCGGACCCATCACCCACCGCGCCGTCGACTGCTGGAGCCGAACCGCTCTGGCCCGTCGGGGCCGTGCCGTCCGACGACGTATCTTCGTTGGTCATCGTGTCTCCGAAACCCGCACCGAAGTGGTGAGTGTAGGAGCGCCGCATCGCCGTCTCGTGTCACCCCGCTGTTGCTGTCGGCGCGATCAGGGCCCGGACGCAGTCACCGTGTCGGTGTGCCGACCGGATCGCAACACCACGCCCGGCAGCGCCCCGGTTGCCCGGCCGCCGAGGACCGCCTCGACGCCGTTCAGGAACACACGCTCGACCCCGATTGGATCGCTCGAGAGGCGGCCCGACCCTCCGGGGAGATCCGCGACGAGCTCGACCGGGCCTGATCCGACGGTTTCGGGGTCGAACACGACGATGTCCGCTGCGTAGCCCTCGGCCAGTCGGCCGCGGTCGCGGAGACCGAACAGCCGGGCCGGGACGTCGGTCAACATGTGGACCGCTCGTTCGAGCGGCACGAGCCTGCGCCCCCGCAGGCAGTCGGCCAGGAATCCGGTCGTGTACGGCGCACCACACATGCGATCGAGGTGGGCACCGGCGTCGGATCCGCCGAGCATCACGTGGGGATGGTCCCAGGCGGCCTGCCGCATGGTCCAGCTCTCGTCGTCGTCGTCGGTCGGACCGGGCCACAGCACCGTGCGGAGGTCGTCGGCGAGCGCGATGTCGACAAGGGTGTCGAAGGGGTCCGTGCCGCGCTCGGCGGCGATGTCGCCGATCCTGCGGCCGTGCAACCCCTCGTTCTCGGCACTGAAGGTCGAGCCGATGTAGTAGAGATGCCATCCCGTCAGGCGCGAGAATGCACCGGCCTCGGGCCGCGCGGCGTCGGCCACCAGCTGCGCTCGGGTCTCCGCGTCGGCCAGACGCGGGATGCGATCGGCCAGTGGAAGGCCCAGGACCTCGCCCCAGCAGCCGGGCAACATGTTCAGCGCGCAGTAGGTGCGCAGGCTCATGTTCATCCCGACCAGGACGGGCATGGTGAGGGCAACCACTCGAGCGCCCGCAGCCGCGGCGCGGTCCGACGCAGCCAGTTGTTGCCGATACCGCTCCGGGTCGGCCGAGTCGACCGTCAACACGTTCCAGTTCAGGGGGCGGTCGCCCGCGAGCGACATCGCCGTCATCAGCTCGACCTCGTCGTCGGTGAAGCCCTTCATGCACCCATCGGTGACCAGCTCGAGCGTCGTCCCGGGGTGGTTCGCGACCTCGGCACACAAGGCGAGCACCTCGCTGTCGGCCGCCCACCGACTGGCGACCGGCTGCCCGTCGCCGTCGGCGTGCGTGTAGGACAGCGATGTCGAGAATCCGAGACCTCCGGCCTCGATGGACGTGCCGAGCAGGGCGACCATCTCGGCCACCTCGTCCTCGGACGCCTCCGAGCCGACCGCACGTTCGCCCATGATCGTGCGGCGCAGGGCGCAGTGGCCGACCAAGAACCCGGCATTGACGCCCAGCCCGCCGTCGAGACGGTCGAGATAGTCGCCGAAGCTCTCCCACTCCCACGAGACCCCCTGTTCGAGGGCTTCGAGCGGCATGCCCTCGACCTTGGCCATCATCCGGCGCAAGTAGTCGCCGTCGCCCGGTGCCAGCGGCGCGAGCGTGAAGCCACAGTTCCCGGCAATCACGCTCGTGACGCCGTGGAGATTCGACGGCGATGCGTGAGGATCCCAGAACAGCTGGGCGTCGTAGTGGGTGTGCGGGTCGACGAATCCGGGCGCGACCACGAGGCCGCCACAGTCGAGGTCGCGGCCGGACCGGCCGCCGAGGTCGCCCATCTCGGTGATGATGCCATCGGCTATGGCGACATCGGCCGTGACCGCGGGCGCGCCCGTGCCGTCGACCACCGACCCGCCTCGCAGAATGATCTCGGCCATGGTGTCCTCCGTGCTCGCGACCAGTGAACCGCTGCGAGCCCGGGCTCGGCAACTCGGCGACCACGGCGCGAAGGTCGCCGATGCGGGCGGAGCACGGCAGGATGGTGCCATGGAGCAGCCCCACCTGGAACTGATGTCACGACCACGGCGCAACCGCCGCACGCCGGCGATTCGATCGCTCGTGCGCGAGACCGACCTGTCCCCTTCGCGCCTCGTGCTCCCCCTGTTCGTCCACCGCGGCGACGACGACGAGGCGATCGAGTCGATGCCGGGATGCCATCGCTACGGGCTCGAAGGCCTCGTCGACGCGGTCGAACGCGCCTCCGACGTCGGGGTACAGGCAGTCGTGCTGTTCGAAGCGCTTCCCGACGAACTGAAGACGCCGACCGCCGATGCCGCCGCCGACCCGGACGGACTCATCCCCCGGTCGATCGCGGCGATCAAGACCGCCCACCCCGATGTCGTCGTGATGACCGACGTGGCGCTCGATCCGTACTCGAGCGACGGCCACGACGGCATCGTGGCACCCGATGGTCGCATCCTGAACGACGAGACAGTCGCGATTCTCGTCGAACAGTCGCTGGCCCATGCCCGCGCCGGGGTCGACATCGTGGCTCCCAGCGACATGATGGACGGTCGCGTCGGGGCGATCCGTGTCGCCCTCGACGACGAGGGCTTCACCGACGTCGGCATCCTCGCCTACACCGCCAAGTACGCATCGGGCTTCTACGGCCCGTTTCGCGGCGCACTCGACTCGGCGCCGGCTCATGGCGACAAGAAGACCTACCAGATGGACCCCGCCAATGTCCGCGAGGCGATCCGAGAGCTCCAGGCCGACATCGACGAGGGCGCCGACATGGTGATGGTCAAGCCGGCGGGTCCCTACCTCGATGTCGTTCGCGCCGTGGCCGAGGTCTCGCCGGTGCCGGTCGCGGCGTATCAGGTCAGCGGCGAATACCTGATGATCAAGGCGGCGTCAGCGGCTGGATGGCTCGACGAGCGTTCGATCGTGCTCGAGACCCTCACCGGGATTCGGCGTGCCGGCGCCGACCTGATCCTCACCTATCACGCTGTGCAGGCTGCGGGGTGGCTCGACGAGCGCTGACCGCCTCCTCGTCACTCGATCCTGAGCGATCAGGATGGCCGCGAGAATGGCGACGGCCGCGATGCCGTCGGCCCAGAAGTGGTTGCCCGTCACGACCACGACGTAGCTGGTCGCGGCCGCGTGGGCGACGGCGACCCAACGCCACGGACTGCTGCTCACCCGCATTGCTGCCACTGCGATGAGCACCGCCCATCCCACGTGAATCGACGGCATCGCCTGGAGCTGACCTGCCACCGTTTCACCGAACGTGCTGTAGACCGACTGGCCGTAGAGATGGCCGGTGTCGACGATGCCGAGCTCGTCGACGAGCCGAGGCGGGGCAACCGGGAGCAGCTGCACGACCAGACACCAACCGGTGAGCCAGGCGACAGCGTTCCTCCACTGCGGATAGGCGACACGGTGGCGGAAGAACATCCAGACCAGGAAGATCCCCATCGCCGGAACGTGGGCGCCGCCGTAGTAGATGTTCGCCGCCTGTACCGACCAACCGTGCGGGAGCAGCGCCCGCTGCCACACCCCCTCGTCGGGGAGCTGGAACGTGCGCTCGAGATCCCACAGCCACTCGGCCCTGCCGATGGCACCTTCGAGATGGACGACGGAGAGGTGACCGGCGAGCTGCCACAGGGAGTAGAGCACGGCTACGATCGCAGCCTCACGGGCGACCGCGGCCGCGGCGCCGAGTCGTCCTTCCGTCCCGGCGAAGGCGAATCCGGGCACGAGGAGCAGCATCGCGCCCACCGCTGCGATGTCCCATGGAAGCCACACGCCGGCAAGCTCCTCTCGATGACCAGCGACCGACCACGCAATTGTGGCCGCTGGCCGGCGTCAATACGAGGTCGGACGGCTGACGCCGGTTGCGATGGCGAGGCCGAGCAGGGCGACACTGCCCCCGACCAGGACGTCGACGACGTAGTGATTGCCGGTCAGGACCACCGCTGCTGCCATCAGCATCGGACCGATCAACCCGAACATGCGAAGGCCCGATCGGGTCGCGGTTCGCACGAGGAATATCCCCACCAGGAGGTTCCAACCGAAGTGCAGGCTCGGCATCGCCGCGTACTTGTTGACCAGCGCAGGCGGTTGCAGCACCCGGTACGACTCCGAATAGAGCGTGACCGTGTCGACGTACGCATCGGGCAACAGTCGGGGCGGCGCGACCGGGTACACGGCGAACAAGACCAGTCCGATGGCGCCCGACGCGAACAGTGCGTTCCGTAGCAGGACGAAGTCATCGTGTCGGCGGCGGGCCAGCCACACGAGGCTGGCGATGATGACCGGCCAGTGGCCCCAGATGTACACCCAGTTCGCGACCGTGACCAGACTTCGACGCTCGATCAACCACTCCTGGGCCGATCGCTCCATCGCCAGACCGAACCGCGCCTCCAGGTCGAGCAGCGACTGCCCGTTCTCGACCGCGGCATCGACGTCCCCCTCGGTCAGGCCCCGAACCGCGAAGTAGAAGAGCGCTGCTGCCGTGACGAGAACGATCTGCAAGCCGAGCTCGTACGCGACCGATCGTTGCCGACGCGGTGGGTCGGATCCGTTCGCGACCCCCTGGAGCGCGGGTCGCTCGTCGAGCGCTCGTGCCACACCTCAGATATACGACACGAGTGCCTACCGTCCAAGTGAATTTCCGGCGACGCACCCCGCTCGAAGGGCAACGGCCATTGGACGCGGCGGGCAGTTGTCTGTAGACAGGGGGTTGGAACGGAGATGGTCGGATGGGATCCACTGCTCACGAGCAGAGGCGCCAGTCCATGCTCGACATCGACCTGCGCGGCCGCGGTGTCCTCGACGAGCGGGTTCTCGCTGCCATGGCTGCAGTGCCTCGCGACCGCTTCGTCCCGGCCGATCTCGTCGACTCGGCCTACGCCGATCGACCGCTGCCCATCGCCTGTGGTCAGACGATCTCCCAGCCGTTCATCGTCGCGGCCATGGCCGAGGCACTCGACCTCGGTCCGACCGACACGGTCCTCGAGGTCGGCACCGGTTCGGGGTACGGCGCGGCGGTTCTCTCTCGGCTCGCCGCATCAGTCGTGACCACCGAGCGCCACCCGGCCCTCG
>JAOTZB010000112.1 GCA_029861625.1 Acidimicrobiia bacterium | reverse complement strand
TGGACACTGCTGGCGGCGTCGCTTCCGGCGATGACGGCGGTCCTGGTGTTGGCCAACTCCAGCGCGGCGTACTCCGCGGGCCGGGTGATCCCCAGCCTGGTGGTGGTGTTCGCCGCCGCGGTTCTGCTGGAACCGAGTGCCCGCCGGGTGATCCCTTGGGTGGTTGCGGCTGCGCTCGCCGCCGCCATCGTCGGAGCGGCGGCTCCTCTTGTTCGGGATGCGTCGCTGATCGGTCACCCGACGGTCATGGGCGCATTCGCCGACAACGAATCGGCCTACCGAGCTCTCTTGTCCTGCTCCGCCGGACTGGCTGCGCTGGTGAT
Organism: Acidimicrobiia bacterium; assembly: GCA_029861625.1. GTDB lineage: Bacteria > Actinomycetota > Acidimicrobiia > Acidimicrobiales > JAHEJN01 > JAOTZB01. The sequence goes on along the minus strand of JAOTZB010000112.1, from coordinate 10,247 downwards.
GGCCGGGGTTGCGATCATCAACGTCGGCACTGTCCGCCGCACCAGCGCGCCCATGCGGCCGGCCCTCTGGGCCTCGATATCGGTCGCTGCCGTCTGGGCGACCGCAGCCCTCACCGCCGCCGTCGACTACGGATACGGAGAGGGCACGTTGGCCAGCGGCCCCATGACGGCTGTGACGCTGGCGGCGTTGATAGCGATCCCGGCACTGGTCGTCTTTCGCTTGGTCTCGTCCAGTTGGGCTCGGTCCGAGCTGGCCACCCTGGTCATCGATCTGGAAAGCGAAGACACCGCCCTCCAGCCGGCAATCGCAAAGGCGCTCGAAGATCCGGCACTGCAAGTACTGACATCTCCCGACGGTCTCATGCTCGTGGATGACGGCGACCACGAGGTCTCACCCGATGCTCTCGCCCCTGGTCGAGCGATCACCCGAATCCAGTCCGGCTCTCGACTCATCGGAGGTCTGGTTCACGACTCGGCGCTCCAAGCCGACCCAGCTCGCCTCGAAGCTGTTGCCGCCGCAGCCGGGATGGCCCTGGAAGTGGGACGTCTCAACGAGCAGGTGGTGGCTCAACTCGATCAGGTCGACGCTTCGAGAGCGCGCATCCTCGACGCGAGTGACACGGCCCGTCGCCGCGTCGAACGTGACCTTCACGATGGAGCCCAACAGCGGCTCGTCGCCCTCGGACTGCGGCTGCAACGGGCCCGTCGTCTGGCCAGCTCGCAAGATCAGGCCGACCTCGCGGAGCTGCTCGAAGAAGCGACCACCGAGGTGCGAGACACGATCGAGGAGATTCGAATGGTGGCCCGGGGCGGTCAACCTGCCTTGCTGGCCGAACGTGGCCTGGCAACCGCTGTCGACGCGTTGGCGGAACGGGCGCCGGTTCCCGTGCAGATCGACATCACCTCGGGGCGGCTGCCCCCCGGCGCCGAGAGCACCGCCTACTTCGTCATTGCGGAAGGCCTCACCAACGTCGCGAAGCATGCGATGGCCAGCAATGCCCGGGTGTCGATCACCCGCCGAGATGGAACTGCCTGCATCGCAATCCGCGACGACGGCAAGGGTGGCGCAGAGATCGCTCCGGGCTCGGGGCTCGAGGGTCTCAATGACCGAGTCGCGGCGACCGGTGGCACGTTCACCGTCTCCTCGGGACCTCGGGGGACGACGTTGGAGGCGACGATCCCATGCGACTGATCGTCGTCGACGATTCGGCCCTGATTCGCGATGGTCTCACCAGTCTCCTTGTCGACGAAGGCATGGAGGTGGTTTCAACGTTCCCCGACGCCACCGGTGTCGTAGAAGCCGTGGATCAGCATCGACCCGACGTCTTGATCATCGACATACGCATGCCTCCGACGTTTCAGACCGAAGGCCTCGAAGCGGCCCTCGAGGCTCGACGCAACACTCCCGGCACCAGCGTCCTGGTGCTCTCCCAGCACATCGAAACCCGTTACGCCGTCGAGCTCCTCGAAGAAGGCGCGGGCGGCGTCGGTTATCTCCTCAAGGATCGCGTCACCCAGATCGACAGCTTCCTCGACGCCCTGCAGCGCGTGGCCGACGGTGGTAGTGCGATCGACCCGGAGGTGGTCTCCAGACTCGTGCAGCGCCCCCGGAGCGACGGAACACTCGACCGGCTCACCGAACGGGAACGAGAGGTGCTCTCGCTCATGGCCCAAGGTCATTCCAACGCCGGCATCGCCGAGCAGCTCACCGTCAACCAACGCACTGCCGAAACCCACGTCAGCAACATCCTCACCAAGCTCCAACTACCGCCCGATGCCGGCACCGACCGGCGCGTCAGCGCCGTCATCATGTGGCTCCGCCAACAAGACCCGTAGTCCGGCCGGGGGTTACGAGTGGCGACGGCTCCTCCGTGCGCACACGGACCCGATCATCCGGGTGGTCACGTGAAAGATTCCCGGATCGGCCCCGATGACGAGGTCCGAAAGAGATGTCAGGGTCGAAGTGACACCAAGCCCAGGAGCTGAACCGATGACACATTCGATCCCATCCAGCAGCGCAGCCCGCAGCCAAGATCATATGACCGCAAAGAAGCCCGCCAGCCTGGTTGGCATGGAGCCGGCCAGTCACATCGAGTCGTACAAGGCCGTGACGTGGTGGAGGAAGCAGGAGTTCGTACTGTTCCCGCTCTTCATCCCGGCCATGATCGTCATTGCCCTGACCGGGGACATCTACTGCAAGGCGACCAAGAAGATGCGGAAGTACTCCGAAGCGGAGGTCTGGCGATACAAGACCGGCGGCAAGGCCGTCTTCGTCGTCATCGGCCTGATCGTCCTCGCTGTCGTACTCCTTTCCTTCTTCGGCTGAGTAGTCGGCCGGTCTCAGTGCCAGCTCAGCCAGTGGCGAACAGCGAGTCGAGGAGCGGACTGCGGAAGAGGTTCGCCCGGTCGTAGCCGGCGAGCGTCTTCGCGGCCCAATCGAAGGTGTAGGGCGAGTTCGTCGACTGATCGAACGACTCGCGGATCATCTGCAGGGTGTCGGTGTTCGTCCAGGGACCGGCATCGCTGTACGCCCAGGCCTTCGACCATTCGGGTCGGAGTCGGTTCGGCGTGTCCTTGCCCCAGGTGTCGATGATCCACGCTTCGAGCTCGGTGTAGAACTCGTTCGATCCTGGCGTGCCCGTGATCGTCCCGACGTTGAGCCAGATGACCGTGTCGAGCGATGCATCGCTGGGGTCCACGGAGTTCGTCACCGCCAGCGCGGCCGGAGCCGCGTCGGACCAGGGCAGTCCCGTCGAGGTGTCCACCGTCGTACACCGGATCTCGGCCGCGGCGTTGATCGGGTAGCTGCCCGCCTGCCTCGCGTTGTCGAGCATGGTCGAGAGCTGCTCGAAGAACTGATGAGCGACCGCCTGCACTTCGCCTCGTTGGATCTGAAGCGCCCACCCGAACAGCGTGACGCGCAGCGTTGTGTCCTCCAGGTAGATCTCGAGGTCGCGAGCCGTGCCGTTGAGCACCACGCCCTTTTGGTGCAGCTCCGCGATGGCTCGCTCCCCGAGGGTGAAGTCGGGCGTGAGCTTGGGGTCGAACTGGAGCGCGGCCTTGATCGCAGCGTTCTTCCACGGCCCGATGTCGTTCATCCAGGGGTAGTTGTAGGGACCCTTCACCTGCGGGTCGATGCGAGTGGCTTGGCGCTTGTTGCACTGCACGAACGACACGGAGTTGTAAGGGAACCAGAGCAGCTCGACCCGCCCGTACGTGTCGAGGAGCGACGCGAACTGCGAGTCATTCGTCGAGCCGGGCGCACTGAAGAGATCGGTCACCTCAGGAAACAAGCATGTCAGCTCGAGGTAGTAGTTCGGCTCCACGACCATCGTCACCGAGGTGATGAACGCCCGGCCGAGGTGCACCAGGAACGCGGCGGCGTCCTCGTCGGTCCGCTCGAAGCGGCGGAGCGCATAGGTGTCAGGGTCGGTCCCGGTGGGATCGGTCACGACTGCCTCGAACGACGTGATGAGGTTGCTGAGGCACCCCATCATCCCGGCGTCCTCGTCGGACCCGTCGAGGGGCACGACTGTGCCGTGAGCACCGATGGCCAGGGCACCGCCGAGGGTGAGGTTGCCCGGCGCGGGCAACTGGGGGAAAGCGAAGCCGGGCGCGTCGACGGCGCCGCCGTTGTCGAGGCCTTCGAGATAGGCGCTTGCGTCCGCGAGCGTGATCCCGGGCCCGAACGTCGCGAGCGCGTTGCCATCGCTGTTTTCGAAGCTGCAGCTGTCGAGCTTGGCCGTGTCGACCAGCATCACCTTTGCGCCGGCAGCCGTGTCATGAGCCAGCAGCAGCGGCGACCAGTTGTGGTTCTTTCCGCTGGCGCGAACCGTGTAGCCACTCGTGGCGGCCCAGTTGCACACGGCGACGACGTCGTCCGCGTCGACAACCCTGGCGATCTGGACATCGGGCACCGAGATGTACTGGGACCAGTCCGTGAAGGTGATCGTGTCGACTCGAATCGACGATGGGAACCCGGGCGGGCCGTCGCCGCTGGTGACGGTCGGCTGCGGTGGCGCCTCACGTCCGATCTGTTGTTCACCGACGCGGTACAGGTGCTCGCGAACCTTCGTGGGTTCTGGGCTGCTCGTCGCGGACATTGGACCCCCGCTCGGACCGTGTCGCAGGTCTCGCCCGATTGGCGATGTGGCAGCCCCGACAGCGTCCGCGACCACCCTGCCCCACGTAGCCGATTCGTGCCAGCCGATCAGCGCGCGTGCTGCGCCGACGTTCGCGGTGGCCGCTCCAGCTGTCGTACGCTCACGCCGTGGGATTGGATTCGGCCAGCGGCGTCGTGAACGACCCGGTGGTGACCTCGGTGTTGTTCACGGATCTCGTGGACTCGACAGCCATCGGAGCCCGACTCGGCCCCGAACCAACCGAGGAGCTGAGGCGCACCCACTTCCGCATCTTGCGGGAGGTGATCGCCGCAACCGGGGGAACCGAGGTCAAGAACGTCGGCGACGGCTTGATGGTTGCCTATCGGAGCCCGACGCAGGCGTTCGCCGGCGCCACGGCTATGCAGCAGTCCCTCGCCCGCCACAACGCCCGAGCCCCGCAGCCCCTTCACGTCCGTATCGGCTTGAGCGTCGGCGAAGCGTTCATCGACGATGGCGACTACTTCGGCGAATCGGTCGTCGAGGCCGCGCGGTTGTGCGCCGTCGCGGAAGGGGGCCAGATCCTGGCAACGCAGATCGCGTGCTCGATAGCAGGCAGGCACGCCCCGTGCGACTTCCGGCCGATTGGTGAGCTCGAGCTGAAAGGGTTGCCGGATCCCGTGCCGTCGGTCGAGGTCCTCTGGACCCCAGTCGACGTTGCGAGCATGGTCCCGCTGCCCGGCATGCTCGCCAATGCGAGCCAAGACGTCGTGTTCGAGTTCGTCGGACGAGCGACCGAGCTCGAGCTCATCGGCTCGACGCAGAAGGAGGTGTTCACCGACCACTGTCTGCGAACCGTTCTCGTGGCGGGCGAGGCCGGCATCGGCAAGACGGCCATGATCGCCCGAGCCGCTGCCCAAGCTCACGAAGCAGGATCGATCGTGCTGCTGGGTCACTGCGACGAGGAGGTGACCGTCCCCTATCAGGTGTGGATCGAGGCACTGACCCACCTCGTCGAGCATGCGGGCGCGGAGGCCACCGAGGGCCTGGCCGAGATGCACCGCAGCGCGCTGGCCCGACTCGTGCCCGCGTATGGCGACCCGGTGCAGCCCGGCGGTGCCGACACGGATCGTTTGGTGTTGTTGCACGCGGTAGAAGCGCTGTTCGACCACGTCTCGACCGTCTGTCCGCTCGTCCTGGTTCTCGACGACCTGCACTGGGCGGACGCCGCCTCACTGCACCTGCTCCGCCACATTCTCTCGACCACGCGAGACATGGCGGTGCTGGTACTCGGTACGTACAGGCACACCGACCTCGGACGTGATCATCCGTTGACTGCGCTCCTCGCCGATCTCCATCGCCGGGGAGGAGTCGAGCGGATACAGCTCAGCGGCCTCGACGACGCCGAGACCGTGAAGCTCGTGAGCGCCGCAGCGGGCCATGAGCTCGACGAGGAGTCGGTCGCCTTCGCGCACGCCGTACGGCGCGACACCGATGGCAACCCGTTCTTCACCCGCGAACTGCTCCGTCACGTCGGCGAGTCGGGGACCGTCGTCCGTCGCGACGGCCGTTGGGTGCTCGACCACGACGCACGAAGCGCTCCCCTGCCCGCCAGCATTCGCGATGTCGTGGCGCGGCGTATCACCCGCCTGGGCGACGACGCCGGGCGCTTCCTCGCCGTGGCATCGGTGTTGGGCCGGGACTTCGACCTCGATGTGCTTGCTCGCGTCGCCGATCAGGACGAGGACGACGTCCTCGATGTGCTCGAGGCGGCAACAGCGGCCGCCATCGTCGCTGAGCGCACCGAGGCGCCCGGGTCGTACCGCTTCGCCCATGCGCTGATCCAGCGCACGCTCTACGAGGGCCTCGGTGCGGCTCGGCGCGCCCGAACCCATCTGAGAGCCGCCGAGGTCCTCGAAGAAGCCGTCGACCACGTGCCGAACCGTGCGGCCGAGCTCGCCCGCCACTGGGTGGCGGCCACCCGTCCCGCCGAGCAGGACAAGGCCTTGCACTATGTCATGCAGGCAGCCGACGACGCGCTGGCTGCGCTGGCACCCCACGATGCCACCTCCTGGTATCGACAGGCGCTCGACCTTGCAGGCGGCCGACCGGAGCTCGACGACGACCTCCGGGCCCGCTTGCTCATCGGCTTGGGGACCGCGCAGCGACAGATCGGTGATTCCGACTACCGGACGTCGCTGATCGAGGCGGTCGAGCTCGCCCGGCGCCTCGGGAACGATGAGCTCCTCGTCGAGGCCATCCTGGCCGTCGACCGCGGCATCGCCGGGACGTCGGCAGCCGACGACGACTGGGTGACAGCCTCGGAGGCGGCGCTGGCTGCGGTCGGGCCAAGCGATTCGGTCGCTCGGGCGCGGTTGCTCTCGATCCTGTCGCAGACGATCCATGCCCGCGAGTGGGAACGTCGCCGTGAGCTCAACACCGAGGCCGTCGCCATCGCCCGGCGGCTCGACGACGCGCCCACACTGACGGCGGTGCTACCGGTCGCGTACCAGCACTATCTGCCCGAAGAGATCGACGACCGGTTGGAGATCACCGAGGAGGCGATCGCTCTGACTGCGCAGCGCGGCGACGCCATCGCCACCTGCAACGCACTGTTCCACCGGATCGACGCGTGTCTCCAGATTGCGGACATCGAGGAGGTCGACCAGCGGCTCGACGAGCTCTCGTCCGAGGCCCGGACCGCCGGGCTGCCCCTGCCGATGTGGCAACTGCACATGATGAAGTCCTTGCGCGCCTTGCTCGCCGGTGATTGTGACGAGGCCGAGACCGAGGCCTCCACAGCGTTCGAGGTCGGGTCGTCCGGCGGACATGTCGAGGCGACGGCAGCGTTCGGCGCCCAGCTCGTCGAGGTGCGGCGCCACCAGGGCCGCCTCGAGGAGATGGTCGACATGATTGTCGATGCCGCCGGCCAGAACGCAGAGGTCGTGGGATTCCGGCAGCTCCTCTCCACCGTGTTCTGCGAGACGGGACGTCTCGATGAGGCCCATCGATTGCTCACGATCGATCACGAGGCCGGCTACCGCAACATGCCGCGAGACGCTGCGTGGCTGACGCTCGCCTCCTGCTGCGCATCGACGGCCGCCGACCTCGAGGACCACGCGGCGAGTCTGGCAATCTATGACCTGTTGGCGCCCTACGGCGGTCAGGTCGCGGCGGTGTACACGACCACCGCGGGGGCCGTCGCGCGGAATCTCGGTCGACTCGCGCACGTGGTCGACCGCCTCGACGCTGCCGAGACCCATCTGAGTGCTGCCCTCGACCTTCACGAACAGATCCGTGCGCCGTACTGGATCGCCAGGACCCAGCTCGATCTCGTCGAGACGTTGGTCCGACGAGACGCGCCGGGCGACGAGACACGAGCAGCCCAGCTGCACATCGACGCATCGGCCATCGCCGAGGAGCGAGACTTCCGCAGCCTGGCCGACCGAGCGCGGCGACTGGCGTAGGGCCAGACTCGGACCGGGTCCCCAGATCCGTTGGAGCCGAGTTGCCGGGTCGTAGGTCATGCGCCGAAAGGCCTGCGGGAGTGAATCACGCTCACGGTCGGTCTCCTGCTCCTGGCTGCATCGCGCCTACGGCTCGTCCCTGTTGTGCCGCCAGTCGAGAAGAGGCGACGCCGCCGGCAAAAAGGTGTTCCACCGCGGCAGCGTCTCCCTCGACGCGCATAGCACCTGAGGCCACGGCCTTGGCCAATGTGAGTTGACCCAGGCCGACGGCCCACAACGTGGCACCGTCGGTGGCGACGACAACGTCGGCTTCGACCCGGGCGCGGCGTTGTGCCGTTAGTCCGTGAGTCCCGGATGTGATGGTGCAGACCAGGTCTCCTGCATGAACCTCGATCGTTCGAGCGGCCCCGAGGTCTGTTCCGATGCTGGCTATGACCAGCATCTGAAGCGCTGTCGCGGCGTCGCGCTCGGCTGGTGCCGTCGGCAGTCCCAAGCGACGTCGACCCCACCGGCCCAGAGCTTGTAGCACCGGTGCCAGGCCACGGCCGTCTTCGGTCAGGACGTAGCTGCCGTCATCAGCTCGATCGATGATCGCGGTCGATTCGAGCTCGCGAAGACGCTTGGCCAGAACATCGGTGGAGATCGGTTTCAGCGCTTGGGCCAGCTCGCCGTAGCGGGCGGGTCCGAGGAACAACTCGCGCGCGATCAGCAGGCTCCAGCGATCGCCGACGACATCGAGCGTCTGAGCGATCGGGCAGTACTGCTCGTAGGGGCGCTTCTTCGGCATGGGCCGAGTATACATGCTTGACTTTGTTTATCAAAGCGTTCAAGGTGAGCACACTTGGTTTAACGAACTGACTTCGAAGAGGATCCGATGACTACTTCCGATCAACCGCAACTCGCTGAGCGTCTGACTCGAGCCGACACCGTCCACCGGCGCCGGTGGACGATCCTGGCAGTCCTGTGCCTCGCGGTGTTCGTCACCGTGGTCGACGGCACCATCGTCAACGTCGCCTTGCCCTCGCTTGCGGTGGAGCTGGGAGCGTCCACTCGACAACTCCAGTGGATCGTCGACGCGTACCTGCTGGTCTTCACCGGCCTGCTCCTCGCAGCCGGTGGGCTCGGCGATCGTTTCGGCCGCAAGCGGGCGCTCGTCGCCGGCCTGGTCCTCTTCGGCATCACGTCAGCCTTTGCCGGATCGGCATCGAGCGCGAATGAGCTGATCTGGGGCCGGGCCCTGATGGGGGTGGGAGCGGCGCTGATCTTCCCAGCCACACTGGCCATCCTCACCAACGTCTTCACCGATCCGGGCGAACGGGCCAAAGCCATCGGAGCGTGGAGTGCGGTCACCGGCCTGGCCGTCGCGGCCGGTCCGATCACCGGCGGCTGGTTGCTCGACCAATTCTGGTGGGGCTCGGTCTTCTACATCAACGTCCCGGTGACGATCGTCGCCGTGCTGGCCGCTGTCGCCTTCGTTCCAGACTCGAAGGAACACGACGCTCCCGCACTCGACCTTGTCGGCTTGGTTCTGTCCATCACGTCGATCACCGCGCTCGTCCTCACGATCATCGAAGCGCCCGAGTGGGGATGGCTCAGCGGCCGGACCTTCGCCGGGTTCATCGTGGCAGGCGGACTCGTCACCACATTCGTTCGATGGGAGCTCCGCGCCACCCACCCGATGCTGCCTGTTCGGATATTCCGCAACCTCCGATTCAGCGCCGCAAGCGTCGCCATCACATCTGCGTTCTTCGCCCTGTTCGGCTTCATCTTCTTGGTCACCCAGTACTTCCAGCTCGTCCAGGGCTACACGCCGCTCGAATCCGGGGTCCGAACCCTCCCTGTGGCTCTGTCGATTGCGATCTCCTCGCTCATGGCGCCTCGTGTCGTCGAACGAGCCGGGACCACCCGGGTCGTGATGGCCGGACTCACGCTCATGGCCATCGCCTTCGCATGGATCTCTGCCAACTCGGCCACCACCTCCTATTCCGAGATCATCGGACAAATGATCCTGCTGGGGGGCGGTCTCGGCTTCACCACAGCACCCGCCACGGAGTCCATCATGGGCTCGCTATCCAAGGACAAGGCCGGAGTCGGCTCGGCGGTCAACGACACCACGCGGGAGCTCGGTGGGACGCTCGGTGTAGCAGTCATCGGGAGCGTCTTCAGCTCGGTGTATGCCGACGCCCTCGCCGATGGCCCCGTCTTCGGGCAATTGCCGGTGGAGGCCCAGACACTCACCGCCGAGTCGGTCGGCGCCGCGCAGATCGTGGCCAACGACCTGGGTACGACAGCGCCCGGTTACCTCGTTGAAGTCAGTGATGCATTCATGTCCGGCTTCGGCACAGCCAGCCTCGTTGTGGCCTTCGTCGCCGGCGCCGGCGCTCTGTTCGCCGCGAAGTTCCTTCCGGCGCAGGCCGCCGACACGGCCGACGATGCCGGCGAGCTCACTCTGTACGTGCCGGCCGCCCTCGTCCCGGACCCACTCGAACTTGAAGCCAAGACCCTGGAGACAACCCATGTCTGATGAAAAGACCCTTGTCGAACGCAACGCTGCATTCGCCGCCGACTTCACCTACGCGGACCTCGAGATCAAACCCCGCCTCTCGACCCTGATCGTCGGTTGCGTCGATTCCCGCGTCGACCCGGCCCACCTCCTCGGTCTCGACCCGGGCGACGCAGT
>JAOTZB010000111.1 GCA_029861625.1 Acidimicrobiia bacterium | reverse complement strand
ACGAGGATCTGTCGAAGCCGGCGGCCCAGGCCGCATATCGGGCGGCGTATGCATCCGGGTACGGCCCGCCGGCCGTGATCACCGCCTGTTACGACGACCATGCCGAGGCGTATCGACGCACCTACTACCGCTGTCACGCCGAGAACGACGACCCGATCGGTCGGGTCCGGCGAGCTGTCACCGCGGGCTCGGCCGACGCCGTGATCGTGCGCACCGCCGACCACGGCGAGCTGCTCGGCGCCCACGGCGGCCTGCACCAGAAGTGGTTCAACCTCTACGACGAATGCACCCGGGTTCCGTTCCAGATCGTCCGAGTCCGCGATGGTCGACCGGTCGGGGATCCGGGCACCGAGATCGACGCCGTCGCCACGAGCCACGTCGATGTCCTGCCGACGCTGCTGGGGTTCGCCGGGATCGACGCCGCCGTCGCCGCAGCCGAACTGACGGCGACCCACTCGGAGGTCCACCTGCTCCCTGGTCACGACCTGCGCGACATCGTCGCCGGCGGCTCCGATGCCAGGGCGGAACGAACGGTGTATCTCATGTCACGCGACAACATCCTCGAGGGCGACACCGGCCTCTCGGCGGTGGCCCGCATCAACGGCATGACCGAGGCGCCGGACGACTTCCGGATCATGGTCCCTGCCGATGTGGGCTCGAGCTTCGAGGCCATCGTCACCACCCTCGACGGCACGCTGTGGAAGCTGGCCAGGAACCACGACGATCCTGCGACCTGGACCGACCCGGGACGGCGCCACCTCGCGTCGACAGGCGCCGACGGCCACCGTCACCGCACCGAGCCGATCGCCGACCAGTGGGAGCTGTACGACCTCTCGGGTGACCCGGTCGAGGCCGACAACCGGTGGGACGATCCGGAGGTTGCCACGACCCAGGCCGAGCTCGTCAGCCGGCTCGATGCCGAACGGGCCCGCTGCAACCCGGCGCGCAACACGCCGTGGCCCTACGCGAGCCGGCGCGGCGCCGACGAGGTCGCCTGACGGCGCTACCCGGCCTGGCCCAGCGCGATGCCGACCTCGCGGCCGCCGGCCACGACGAGGACGAACGCGGTCGCGACAAGGAACAGGCCGAGGGTCACTCCCCAACCACCACCGACGACGAAGGCCACCACCGCGAGCACGCCGGCAACCAGAGCCGAGCTCAAGAGCACCGCGGCTCGGGTTCGGGCCGACTCGATCCGCTCGGCCTTGACGGTTCGACCGACGGGGCTCATGCCGACGGCTCGGGCAGGATTCGGGCGACGCGGTAGATGCCGTCCGAGACGGCGAGGGCCAGGTCGGCGAAGCGGGCACCGAGGCCCGGAGCGAGCGCGAACATCCCGCTGCGGGTCGACGGGGCAACCGTGACCCTCGGTGTCGTCGCCATCGGCTCACGCTAACCCGACCGCGCTGCCCCTGTACCGTCTGTGAAGTGACTCCGTCTTCCGAGCCGATGCACGACCTGACCTCGCTCGTGGCGGAATGGCCCGACCCGAGCGAAGCAGCCATCGGCGTCACCACACCTTCGGCCACGATCGGTCGAGGGGGCGACACCAGTCGGGTGAGCAGGATCGCCTCGGTCTCGAAGGTGTTCGTCGGGCTCACCGCGCTGGTCGCGATCGAGGAGGGCACGCTCGATCTCGACGAACCGGCCGGACGACCCGGAGCAACGGTCCGGCATCTGCTCGCGCATGCAGCCGGCTACGACTTCGACACCGACCGGATCATCGCCGACGTCGGCAGCCGTCGCATCTACTCGAACACGGGCATCGAGGTGTTCGCCGACCATCTCGTCGACCGGTCGGGGATGTCGTTCGCCGAGTACCAGCACGAGGCCGTGATCGCCCCGCTGGCGATGGTGTCGACCGACCTGCGGGGCTCCCCGGCGTACGACATGTACAGCTGCGTCGACGACCTGTTGCTGTTGGGTCGCGAGCTGCTCGTCCCGACATTGATCTCGCCGGCCACACTGGCCGAAGCGACGAGGCCGCAGTTCGGCGGCCTCGGCGGCGTGATTCCCGGGCTCGGTCGTTTCCACTCGAACCCGTGGGGACTTGGCATGGAGATCCGCGGCACCAAACAGCCGCACTGGACCGGAACGACGAACTCGCCCGAGACGTTCGGCCACTTCGGCGGGTCGGGCACGTTCTTCTGGGTCGACCCCGTCGCGCAGCTCGCCTGCATGGCCATCAGCGGCACCGAGTACGGGGCATGGGCCCTCGACGTCTGGCTGACCGCCAGCGACACCGTGCTCGCGATGGTCGGGCGCGACTAGCTTCGGCTCTCGGCCGAAAGGGACACGATGACCGACCAACTGGCACGACTCGACGCGACCGCGCAGGCGGCGCTCGTCCGCGACGGCGACGTGTCGCCGCTCGAGCTCGTCGACGCCGCCATCGCCCGCATCGAGTCCACGAACGATCGGGTCAACGCCGTCATCCATTCCATGTTCGACAAGGCGCGAGCCGCGGCGACAGCCGACGATCTGCCCGATGGGCCCTTCCGTGGCGTGCCGTTTCTCCTGAAGGACCTCTGGCCGGCCTCGGCCGGCGACCCGTACCACCTCGGCAACAAGGCGCTGAAGGAGGCCGAGTACGTTCATCCCGTCGACTCGAACCTCACGACGGCCTACCGGCGCGCCGGGTTCGTCATCTGCGGGCGCACCAACACACCCGAGCTCGGGCTGGTGGCGACGACCGAGCCCCAGGCGCACGGCCCGAGCCGCAATCCGTGGAACACCGACCACGGCACGGGCGGCTCCAGCGGCGGGTCGGCCGCAGCCGTCGCCGCCGGCATGGTGCCAGCCGCGAACGCGAGCGACGGCGGCGGCTCCATACGAATCCCGGCCGCGATGTGCGGTCTGGTCGGGCTCAAGCCGAGCCGTGGTCGCCTGTCGATGGGCCCGATGCAGGACGAATGGGGCCTGTCGACCCAACATGTGGTGTGCCACACGGTGCGCGACTGTGCCGGCATCCTCGACGCGACGGCCGAGTCGTTCCCCGGTGACGGCGTGATCGCCCCCCGGCCCGGCACACCGTGGAGCGGTCAGGTCGGGGCACCGGTCGAACCGTTGCGCATCGGCCTGCTCCCCCGCTCACCTCGAGGTGAGACCCACCCGGAGTGCGAACGGGCCTCCCGCGACACCGCATCGCTGCTCGAGTCGCTGGGCCACCATGTCGAAGAGGCCCATCCCGACGCGCTCGACCGGGCCGATGAGCTCGCCGGCCACTTCCTCCCGCTGTGGGTCGCCGGTGCCGCGAACTCATTGCGTGTGCTCGGTCGGATGATCGGTCGCGAGCTCGGTCCCGACGATGTCGAGCCCAGCACGTGGATGATGGCGGAGCAGGGGCGATCCTTCTCGGCGCCCGACATCATCGCCGCGCAGGCGTCGATGCACACGATGCGCCGCGAGCTCGCCGCCTGGTGGGCCGACGGCTTCGACATCCTGTTGTCGCCCACAACGGCGATGCCACCGCCGGTCATCGGCGAGCTGGCATCGACGGCGGAGGACCCCGCCCAGGCGCTGCTCGGATCGATGCCGTATGCGACCTTCACGTCGACGTTCAATGCCAGCGGCCAGCCTGCAATCTCGCTGCCGACCACTCGAACGACCGACGGACTCCCCATCGGCGTGCAGCTCGTCGGCGACTACGCCCGCGAGGACCTCCTCCTGCGTCTGGCCGCACAGATCGAAGTCGAGGTGCGCTGGGCCGACGAACGGGCGCCCCTGCACCCCTGAGCGATCAGCTGCTCGCCGCGGGCGGCCGGTAGAAGATGGCCAGCTGGCCGACCCCTGCGGCGACACCACCGACAGCGGCGATCACCATGCCGGTCCAGTTGTCGAGGTCGTCGGCGATGCCGATGGAGTCGTCGAGGGACCATTCGCCCGGACCGATCGTCGCAATCAACACGACGCCGATGGCGATGATGAAGACGTACTCCCACCCCTCGTTCAGGATCATGAAGCCGTTCTTCAGGTGCACCGTGTAGGCGGCGACGACCATCAGCGCCACCCCGCCGGCCGCGGCGAACGACGTCAACAGACCTGCTGCCAACAACAGACCCGATCCCATCTCGGTGAGCGCTGCCATCCAGGCATTCAATGTTCCCGGGCGCATGCCCATGCCGTCGAACCAGCGGGCGGTGCCGGAGATGCCACCGCCGCCGAACACCTTGTTGTACCCGTGGTAGAAGAGCATCAACCCGAAGGAGAGCCGGGCCACGAGGAGTGCGAGGTTCACGGCTTCAGGGTCCATTGGTCCTCCGGGTCGACGTGTTGCCAGGCTACGCGACTCGGCTCGTGTAGCCGGAATGGTGATCGAACCCACCGGCCGCGGTGATGTGCGGAGCCGACTTGTGTCACGGTGTCGGCCCGATCGATGCTCGTCGCGAGCCGTTCAAGGAGTACTTCATGACCGAAGCCGTGATCGTCGACGTCGTCCGTACCGCGGGCGGACGCCGCAACGGGAAGCTGTCGGGATGGCATCCGGTCGAGCTGGCCGCCGAGACGCTGAAGTCGCTCCAGGAGAGAAACGACCTCGACCCCGCCCTCGTCGAGGACGTGATCATGGGCTGCGTGATACAGGCGGGCGCCCAGGCGGCGAACGTCGGTCGTAACGCGCTGCTCGCAGCCGGCTGGCCCGAATCGGTTCCCGGCACGACGATCGATCGGCAGTGCGGTTCATCGCAGCAGGCGGCGCACTTCGCAGCACAAGGTGTGATCGCCGGCGCGTACGACGTGGTGGTCGCGGCGGGCGTCGAGGTCATGAGCCTCGTGCCGATGGGAGCGAGCATGGGCGACGGCACCTTCGGCATGCCGTTCGGCGCGACGATGGCAAAGCGGTACGAACCCGAGGGTGGCCTGGTGCCTCAGGGCATATCGGCCGAGCTGATCGCGGACAAGTGGCAGCTCAGCCGCGCCGACCTCGACGCCTTCGCCGCCGAGAGCCAGCACCGCGCCGCCCGGGCAACGGCGGAGGGTCGGTTCGAGAACGAGATCGTGCCGGTGCGCCAGCTCGTACGCGATCGGGAAACCGGCAAGATCATCGAGAGCAACGACCTGGTGACCGCCGACGAGGGCATCCGCCCCGACACCACACCCGAGACACTGGCGAAGCTGAAGCCCGCGTTCACGGAGGACGGCAAGGTCACGGCCGGCAACTCGTCGCAGATCACCGACGGTGCGTCGGCTGCGTTGATCATGAGCTCGGAACGGGCGGGCCAGCTCGGGCTCACGCCACGCGCCCGGTTCCACTCGTTCGCTCTGGCCGGCGACAATCCGAGGATGATGCTCACCGCCCCGATCCCGGCGACGAGGAAGGCCCTCGAACGCGGCGATCTCTCGATGGCCGACATCGACCTCACCGAGATCAACGAAGCCTTCGCATCGGTGGTGCTGGCGTGGGAGAAGGAGCTCGAACCCGACATGGCGAAGGTGAACGTGAACGGTGGTGCGATCGCGCTGGGTCACCCGCTCGGGTGTTCGGGCACGAAGTTGTTGGCCACGCTCGTGAACGAGCTCGAGCGCACCGACGGCCGTTGGGGGCTCCAGACGATGTGCGAGGGCGGCGGCATGGCCAACGCCACCATCATCGAACGCCTCTCCTGACCCGACGAGGCGGCGCGGACTGGTCGCGTCGGTCGGGGCCCTACGCTGGGAGTGTGCTGTTGGCGCTGAGAATCGTGATCGCGATCGGGGCCGGATTGATCATCATCCGCGTGGGCATGTTCATGCTGGGCAATCTGGCCCGGCCCATCCCCGAGCCGCCCCCGGCGGGCGAGCTCCGGCGAGTACGGATGATGTACCGATGCTCGTTGTGTGGCACCGAGGTGCAGATGCGAGTAGCGCCCGACGAGGACCCGCCACCGCCCCGGCACTGCCAGGAGGACATGGATCTCCAGGCGCCGATCGAGTAGGCGGACGGCCCCGAGTCGCCCTCCCGGATCGCAGTCGTGACGGCCTGATTCTCCACACCCTGTGCAAAACCGCGGGTGGTGGCCATCCATGCCTGGTCTACGCGCGGTGCAGAGTTATCCACAGCAGGTGGAAAACCCTGTGTGAAATTACACGTCTGTGATACCGGTGCGTGACCCAGCCGCGATCAGTGGAACTGCGTGGCCGTGATGATTCCGCTGAGGATGAAGCCGAGTCCGAGCAACAGGTACCAGTTGCTGGTGTCGCCCGGCACGAACCCGACGTAGTTGGCGAGGATGATGACCACCCCGATACCCAACAGTCCGAACATGAGCACCGGTACCCAGCCCGGACTGACCTTCTGTTGCGAGTACACACCAGGCGGTGTGTACCGAGTGCTTTCTGGCGTGGTTCCCTTGGCGGTGACGCGACCACCTTGCACGCGGCGTTTCGGAGGCTTCCCCATGTCGCAGATGATAGGGCGAAAGCGATGCCACCGGTCAGCCGCCCTCGCTACCCTCGACGCCGATGGGCTCCCGCATCCTCGTGATCGACAACTACGACTCGTTCGTCTACAACCTCGTGCAGTACCTGGGCGAGCTCGGCGCTGATCCCGTCGTGCACCGCAACGACACGATCACCGTCGACCAGGCCGCCGACCTCGACCCCGACGGAATCCTCATCAGCCCCGGTCCGGGCACACCCGACGACGCGGGAGTCTCGAACGACATCATCCGGCATTTCACCGGTGTCCGGCCGATCCTCGGAGTGTGTCTCGGGCATCAGTGCATCGGCGCGGTGTTCGGTGCCACGGTCGGACGGGCGCCGGTGGTGATGCACGGCAAGACGTCGTTCATCGACCACGGGGGCGACGGCGTGTTCGTGGGTCTGCCCTCCCCACTCGAGGCGACCCGCTACCACTCGCTCGTCGTCGAAGCCGACTCGATCCCCGACGAGCTCGAGGTCACCGCGCGCACCGACGATGGTCTCGTGATGGGGCTGCGCCATCGCCGCCACGATGTCGAGGGCGTGCAGTTCCACCCCGAGTCGATTCTCACCGTCGCGGGCCACGATCTCGTCACGAACTTCCTGCAACGCGTGCGCTGACCGGGCGAGGCCCGTCTACGGCGCGGGTGCCGCCGTGGGTTCGGGGGTCGCCGTCGGCTCCGGGGTCGGCGTTGCCGTCGGCTCCGGGGTGGGGGTCGGCGTTGCCGTCGGCTCGGGTGTCGGCGTCGGCGTCGGCGGTGGCTCGATCCCGATGAACACCGTGACGGTCTGACCGAACTCGACTTCGGTGAACGGCGGCGGATCCTGCTCGACGACTCGACCGACCGCCGCCGGGTCGACCGTCTCGAGGTCGGAGGAGGCGACGCCGAGCCCGAGCGACTCGAGCCGCGAGGCGGCCTCATCGGGGCTCAGACCGATCAGGTTCGGAACCTCGACCACCGGGAACCCGTCGGAGATGAACAACGTGATGGTCGCACCGTCCTCGAGCAGTTCGTTCGCCGGTGGGTCGGTGCGGGTGACGAGCCCCTCTGCGATGGTCTCCGACGATTCCATCTCCTGGGTGCCGACCCGGAACCCGGCGTCGTTGAGCGCCTGCACGGCCTCGCCGGGGGTGAACCCGATCACGTCGGGGACGGCGGACTCGCCCGGACCCAGCGACACGTCGAGGGTCACCGTCTCGCCCGGTATCAGCTCGGTTCCGGCCGCCGGATCCTGAGCCAGCACCGTCCCCTCGGGTTCGTCGGTGTCCTCGACCTCCCGGATCTGGACGACGAATCCCTGCTGTTCGAGCATCGCCCTGGCGTCTTCGAGCGACAGGCCGACAACCGACGCGACCGGACGCGGCTCCTCGCCCTCACTGACCGTGATGGTGACGGTGTCGCCCTCCTCGACCTCGGTCCCCGCCGACGGGTCCTGTGCGAAGACGATGCCCTCGGCCACGTCGGGATTGCTCGCGGTCTCGATCTCGACCAGCAATCCGACGGATTCGAGGCTTCTGGTGGCATCGTCGGCGGTGAGATCGACGACGCGTGGGACGGCAACGGTGGTCACCGGGACCTCGTCGTCGCCGGTGTCGAAGATGTTGACCGCCAGGATGATGCCGGCGATCAACAGGATGAGCAGGCCGAGCCCGCCCAGGATGCCGTACACCACTCGTCGGCCGTGACGATCGTCGTAGTAGTCGGCCGCGGGCTGGGCGGTGGTCGGAGGACCGACAGGGACCTGCGTGCGGGGGACGGCGGTGGTGGCATCGGCCGCCGGCTGGCCCGGGACGGCAACAGGCACCACGGGCGGCGCCGTCGCGAGCTGGGCTCCTTCCCGGTAGCGACGGAGATCGGCGCGGAGATCCTCGGCCGTGCTGTAGCGCAGCTCGGGATCCTTGGCGAGGCACTTCATGATGATCGCCTCGAGCGCGGGCGGCACCGAGACGCCCAGCGGACCCATGGGAGGAGGGGCCTCCTGCACGTGCTGGTATGCGATCGCGACCGGTGTCTCACCCACGAACGGTGGACGACCAGCGATCGCCTCGTACAGCACTACGCCGAGCGAGTAGATGTCGCTGCGGGGGTCGACTGTCTTGCCCTGGGCCTGCTCGGGCGAGAAGTAGGTGGCCGTTCCCATCACCGTGCCGGTCTGGGTGAGGTTCTCCTGCACCCCCTCGGCGACCGCAGTGGCGATCCCGAAGTCGGCGACCTTGACCTGTCCGCCGCTCGAGATGAGCAGGTTGCCGCCCTTGAGGTCGCGGTGCACGATCCCGTCGCGATGGGCAACCGACAGCGCGGCCGATGCGTCGATGCCGATGTCGGCGACGCGATCGGGGTGCAGTCGCCCCTCGGCCCGCAGGATGTCGGCCAGGCTGCGGCCGTCGACGTACTCCATCACGATGTAGTACGTGCTGCCCTCCTGGCCCCAGTCGTACACCGCGACGATGTTGGGGTGGCTGAGATTTGCAGCCGCCTGGGCCTCTCGGCGGAACCGCTCGACGAAGGACGGATCGGCTGCGAACTGGGCGAACATGACCTTCACGGCGACCGGCCGGTCGAGAACCTGATCTCGGGCGAGCACGACATCGGACATGCCACCGCGCGCGAGTCGTCGATGCAGTTCGTAGCGATCGCCGAAGACGGTGGGGCCCTGTTCGGACATTGTGCGATTCTACGGGTCGGTGTGCCGCGCCTGGTGACACCCTGGTCGGCTCGGTCGATTCGAGTCAGTCGTCGGCGGGCAGATCGTCGACATTGGCCGGGGCCGATGGAAGAGGTTGCAGCGCGGCGGCCAGGACCTGTTGCGCGATGGGCGCCGCGACCGTGCCACCGGTCTGTTGCCCGCGCCCCGGCTCGGCTTCGACGATCACGGCCACGGCCACGGTGGGTGCGTCGCCGGGCGGGCCGGCGAATCCGATGATCCAGGCGTGGGTGTCGTCGGAGGCGGCGATCGTCTGGGCGGTGCCGGTCTTGCCGCCGACCTCGAAGCCGGGGACCTGGAGCCCGGTGGCCGTGCCGGATGCGGCGACATCCAGCATCAGTCGACGCATGGTGGCAGCATCGCTGGGCCGCAGCGCTACCCGCCATGCCGACTCGTCGTACTGCTCGACGAGCTCGCCCGACCGATTCCTGACCTCCTGCATGACGTGGGGGGTCATCACCACCCCGTTGTTGGCCACCGCGGCCGCAACGAGGGCCATCTGCAGCGGCGTCGCGGCCACGTCGTTCTGCCCGATCGATGCCTGGGCCAGGCCCGGGGTGTTCTCGACGATGGGGACGGGCGGGTCACCATCGGTCTCGCCGACGACAGCGCCGAAATCCGTGGGGAAGGTCGACGCCTCGGCTGCCGGGAGGTCGATCGGGGGTCGGGCATTGAACCCGAACGCGTCGGCTTGGCCGATGAGGGGCTCGGGACCGAGGATCTCCGCGCCGAGCTCGGCGAAGAAGGTGTTGCACGACACCCGCAGCGCATTGGCGAGGTCACCACCACAGGTCGAGCCACCGAAGTTGCCGATGGTCGATGTCGTCAGCGGCGCGGTGTAGCCCGACGACGGAGGCAACACGGGATCGCTCGGTGTGACGATGTCGCTGCCGAGCCCCGCCGAAGCGGTGACGACCTTGAAGGTCGACCCGGGCGGGAAGGACCGTCGGTATGTCTTCGGGAGGTCGGGTGATGCCGGGTCCTCGGCTCGCAGCCGTTGCCACGCTGCGTCGGCCGCGGCCAGATCGACGGTGCTCAACGTGTTCGGGTCATACGACGGGAACGACCACATGGCGATGATCGATCCGTCCCGCGGGTCGACAACGACCACCGAACCCTTGCGCTCGCCGAGTGCGTCGCGTGCGACTCGCTGAACGTCGTCGCGGATCGTGAGCGTCAGGTTCCCCGTGGTGTCCTCGCCGGTCAGCAGTGCGCCGAGGTCACCGTATTTCTGCTGGTCGGTCTGGCCGGCCAGCAGGTCGTTGTAGGTGTCCTCGACCCCGGTCGCGCCGAGGTTGAAGGCGAAATGGCCCGTGACGTGCCCGTACAGATCGCCCTCGGGGTATTGCCGCTCGCGCTCGAGGTCGTCGTCGACCTCGAGCGAGCGAGCGACGACGACACCGTCCGCCGTGGCGATGATGCCCCGCTCCCGACCGAAGTCGCGGATGATCGCCCGCGTGTTGTTCGGGTTCTCCTCGAGTCGGTCGGCCCCGTAGACCTGGAGCCAGTT
>JAOTZB010000424.1 GCA_029861625.1 Acidimicrobiia bacterium | reverse complement strand
GCCATCCAGGAGCGCGCCCGCGAGCTCGGGCCGACGATCATCATCGAGCTCCAGGCCGACTGCCTCGCCGGGGCCTGGGCCGGCTCGCTGGCTCGCGACGAGAGCGACAACCTCGTGCTCGTCGACGATGATCTCCAGGAAGCAATCGGCGGCTACCTCGTGTTCCGGGACCCGCTCGGAACGCCGGCGGAGGACCCATCGGCCCATGGATCGGGCTTCGACCGCATCACGGCATTCTTCGACGGCTTCAACAATGACGCCGAAGCCTGTGTCGACTATGACGACGATCCACCCCCCATTGCCGACATCGACCTCACCCCCGAGGATCTCGACACCGGTGGTGACCTCGAGCTGGAGATCCTCCAGCCGCTCGTGGTCGAGGAGCTCGAGTCGTACTGGACGCCGCTGCTCGAGGCCAGCTTCGACGTGACCTACGTCGCGCCGACATTGCAGCCCTACGGCCCGGACACCGAGCTCCCGGCCTGTGGCGGCGAGGTCCTCGACGTCGAGTTGTACCGCGAGTCGGCGTTCTTCTGCACGGCGGACAACGCCCTCATGTGGGACGACGAAGTCCTCGTCACCGTGCTGTGGACCGAGGTCGGCGATGGCGCGTCGATGTACGTGCTGGTCAACATCTCCGCGCAGTCCGCGCTGGTCCAGGCCGATTTCGCGAGCGATGCCGCCGACTTCTCGTTGTTGGCGGAGTGCCTGACCGGATCCTTCTTCGCCGATCTGTTCCTCGGCAATCTCGACGAGCTGTTCATCTCGGCCGGCGATCTCGACGAGCTGCTGATCGGTGTGAGCCGGTACACGCCGGCTCTGCCCGATGCCAACGGCCGTTCGATCGAGGGCATCGCCGAGCGGATCGGCGCGATCCGCCGGGGTTTCGACAACGGCTTCTCCACGTGCGTCGGCGGGTAGCCCCGCGATGACCTTCGATGTCATCCGCTGCAACGGTGTCGCCCCCGGGACGTTCGATCGATGGCGGTCTCTCACCCTGATCGGTCAGGTGAACGTTGCGCCGTCGAAATACGAGCCGTCGAGCATGCCGTAGAGCAGTGGTGCGGTCATGCAGAGCCCGTCCGCGGTGTCGGGTTGCGTGTCGTTGCCGACTGCGATCTCTCGCATCTTGACCCGGATCGAGATGATGCCGAACCGGAGTCCGGCCAGCACCTCGTAGTAGTCGACGTCGCGGAGCCGCAGGCCCGACGCGGTTTCGTAGTCGGCCACGGCGTCCGCCCGCTCGAACAGCCCGTCGAGCGGCGGTATCCCGAGCACGCCCGCGACCCACGTGAAGAAGCGATGGATGTGGAGCTGCCACGCCACGTCGGCCTCGGGTTCGCCGAGCGCAGCCATCTCCCAGTCGAGGACTGCGACCGGTTCGGTGCCCCGCCACATGACGTTGCCGATGCGCGAGTCGCCCCAGCTCAGCACCCGCCGATTCCCCGGATCGGGCCGGTTGTCGTCGAGCCAGTCGAACATGGCCTCGATGACGGGGTACTCGACGCCGTCGCGGACCCAGTCGTAGAACCACTGCTGGTAGCCGAGCTCCTGGTCGAGCGCAGTGTGGCCGAAGTCGGGTCGGTCGAGGAAGCCGAGGTCGGCAGTCGACACGTCGATGCGATGGATGTCGGCGAGGATGCGGAAGAAGCTGCGCTGGATCTCGCGCCGCTCGGCCGCCGGCGCATCGAACAACCACCCTTCGAACGTGTAGGGCGGGTTGTCGCTCGGCACCCGGCCGTCGATCCGTTCCATGATGAAGAACGGCGAGCCGAGCGGTTCGGGGTCGGGTTCGAACCAGGGTGCGACCGGAACCGGTACGGCGCTGTGTTCACGAACGGCGGTCATGCAGCGGTACTGGAGCTCGAGATCATACGAGGGGAACACCGGGACGTCGCCGGGCTCGGGTTCGAGGCGGGCGACGTAGGAACGATGCTCTGGCGAGCCGTCGACGACGTAGCTGGCGTCGAACAGCACGGTCTCGCTCGAGTATCCCGAGCCCTCCGGTGCCGCCAGCGCCCCGACCTCGACACCGGGGTGGTGCCGGTCGAGCCAACGTTCGACGCGTATCCGGAGATCGTCGTAGTCGCGGCTGGTGGGGATGGGCATCGGATCTCGTTCTCCGGGCGGCGGTACCGGTCAGCCCGTGCTGAGGGTCCCGGCGGACAGCACCGTGCGGTCGCCGACCATCGTCTCGAACAACGCACCATCGTCGGTGTCCCAGATGTGGACGCTGAGCTTCTCACCCGGCATGACGGGCGACGAGAACCGACCCGACATGGCACGGAAGATCGCGGGATCGCTTCCGCACACGGCGTGCAGCAGGGCGCGTCCGGTGAAGCCGTAGGTGCAGAGACCGTGGAGGATGGGCTTGTCGAACCCGCCCAGTGCCGCGAACGACGGATCGGAGTGCAGGGGATTGCGGTCGCCGTTGAGTCGGTACAGCAGGGCCTGATCGGGGCGGGTCTCGTAGCTGATGATCTCGTCGGCGGCGCGTTCGGGTCTGATCCAGTCGCTGGCGGGACCGCGGTCGCCTCCCCAGCCGCCCTCGCCCCGGATGAACAGCGACGACGTGGAGGTGAACATGGGCTGGTCGTCGGCGGCGTCGAGCGCCGTGCTGGCGAGCGTGACGAGCGCCGCCTTGCCCTTGTCGTAGATGCCCGTGATCGTCGACTGGCTCCTGACCGTGGCCGCGACGGGAAGCGGCTTGTGCAGCGCGATCGCCTGCTCGCCGTGCACCAGCATCGCCGGATTGAAGTCGCCGATCTCGCGGAGCGGTGAGCTGTCGCCGCCCCCGCCGCCCAACACCACGGCCATGGTC
>JAOTZB010000423.1 GCA_029861625.1 Acidimicrobiia bacterium | reverse complement strand
AGCTGCACACCGCGGTGCAGACGCTGTTCGACGAAGCCCAGGACGCCGTCGGCGCACCGCACGCGGTGCCGGCAGGAACCGAGCCGACACCGGGCTGATCTGTCCGGCAGGAACCGAGCCGACACGGTCCGGGCTCGGTGCTGATCCCACCTAGGCCGCGCTGCGGCGCGGGGGCGCCCGAAGCGTGTAGCTGCCGGTGGATCGTCGATGCACGGTCCATCCGCCTTCGTGGACGAGGTGGTGATGGTGCGAGCACAGCAGGCAGAGATTGTCGATATCGGTCCGGCCGCCGTGTTGCCACCACTGGATGTGGTGGGTCTGGCACCAGTCGGCGGGGGTATCACACGCGATGCAGGTGCGGTCGCGGGCAACGACGGCGAGTTGTTGGACGGACGTTGCCAGCCGCTTGCCTCGGCCGACGTAGAGCGGTTGGCCGTCGGCGGCGAAGATCATGGGAAGGACCCGGGCGTCACAGGCGATGCGGCGGAGCGTGTCGATCGGCACCGGTGTGCCGTCGGCGAGCTCGTGGCCGGGGTGGAGGCTGAGCTTGCCCATGAGCGTGTCGACGTCGGTGATGGCGATGACGGTGGCACCGGCACCGCCGGCCGATGCCGGTTGTGCGGAGGAGGTGGTGCCGGTCATCGCTTCGACGAGCGCGTCGGCCTGGCGTTGGTGGAGTGTTCGTTGTCGGCCGGCCGGGAGCCGGGCGTCGCTGTGGAACATACGCTGGGCCCGCTTGGCGATGACAGCGCGGAGCGACGCGTGGGCGACGGGATCGAGCTCGGCGATGAGCACGCCCATCCCGTCGCGGTCGAACATGGTGACCTTGCGGCGCCGGCGGATCCGGTTGTGACGGCTGAGCCCGCCATCGCCGTCGCACTCGTTGCGCAGGCGTTGCATGGCGTGACGAAACTGCTCGGGTGCCAACGACGATGCCTTCGCGACCAGCTCGTCGGACCTCACGGTGACCCCCTCGGGGTGGGTCCGGGCGGTGCGGGCCAGCAATTCGGCGTTCTCACGCGAGATCGTGCCCTGGGCCAGCCCGTCGAGGGCGGCGGGGATCCGGGCCAGACCGGTTGCCGTGTCGGCCCGGCGCTTGGCTTCGCGAGAAGACGAACGCTGCGTGTCTCGAACGAGTCCGACGGCGCCTTCGGGGAACGATCGGCGTCGGGATGCCTCGGTCAACAGTGCCGCTTCGGCGGCATCGACCCGCCCTCGCAGCTCGCCACACATGCCGACTGCGGCGCGCAGCTCGGCATCGCCGAGACCGGCCGGGTCTTGTTCGATCGTGGCGAACACATCCATCACGAAACCACCAACCCATGCACGGTGCATGGGAGCTCGGGACACCAGCGGGGAAGTGCTGAATCCGATCGGACCGCCGATCGCTCTCCCTGAAGAGCTCCTGGCCCGTTTCATGGTATCGAACGTATGTTCGACTATAGAGCATGTGGTCGCCGGCCGCAACCCATGTCGAGAGATTTCCCGAGCGCGTCCGGACCGGCGGTTTGCCGCCGTGCGCATCGCTCGGCGTCAGACGCCGTCGAGCGACTCGAGCACGTCGCTGGCGCCGATTCCCCGGTCGCCACGAGCCGCCACATCGGGCGGAGCGCCGAGCGAGATCCGGAGTGCGTCGGCGACGGCGTCCATCAGCTCACGAAGGTGGCGAGGAGGCGGGAAGTACTCCTCCTCGTCGGTGACGACGACCTCCTCGACGCCGTGCACCGGGGCGAGGCGATCGATGACCTGACGGACCAGATCTTCGGGAGCGGAGGCACCCGCGGTGAGCCCGATGGTGCCGGTGAGATCGTCGGGGAGCTCCTCGGCGCCGTTGATGCGCAGCACGCGGGCACAGCCGGCCTGGACAGCCAGGCTCTCGAGCGCTCGGGTGTTCGACGAGTTCGCCGAGCCGACCACCACCATCGAGTCGCAGCGGCTCACGATCTCGAGGAGGGCCTGTTGGCGGTTGGTGGTCGCGAAGCAGAGGTCGCTGCGCCCGGGTGTCCACATGTCGGGAAAGCGCCCGCGGGCCGCGTCGGCGACATCGGCCCAGTCGCGGTGGCTGAGCGTCGTCTGGGCGAGAAGCGCGACCGGCTCGTCGTAGTCGGGGAGCGCCTCGACCTCCGCCACCGACTCGACGCGGGAGATGGCCTCGGGCGCCACGGCCATCGTGCCCACCGCCTCCTCGTGTCCTTCGTGGCCCACGTACACGATCCGGTACCCGCGACCGGCCCGGACCTTGACCTCATGGTGGACCTTGGTGACGAGCGGGCACACGGCGTCGACCGCGAATCCACCGACGTCGCCGGCGGCAGCGACCACTTCGGGCGACGACCCGTGAGCCGACAGCATGACGGGCGAACCCGGTGGCACCCCGGCGATGTCGTCGACGAAGACGACGCCGAGTGCCTCGAACCGCTCGACGACCCTACGGTTGTGGACGATCTCGTGGTAGCAGTACACCGGCCCGTCGAAGGTGCGGACCATCCAGCCGAGGGCCTTGATGGCCATCTCGACGCCCGCACAGAACCCACGTGGTGCGGCGAGAAGGATGCGATCGACGGTCACGACTGTCAGCGTACGCGAGGTGCCGACGGCCCCAGCGCCGCCGGCACGCCCCGTCGGTCAGAAGAGCAGAGTGTGGAGCCAGGAGGGGTGGCCCGGCGTCGGTATCCTCGGTGGGTGTCTGCACCTCGCGTCGTCACCGTCGCGCCCGAATCGCCCGCTGCTCTCGCTGCCATCGAGGTGGGCGACGAGCTCGTCGCGCTCAACGGGGAACGACCCAGGGACGTACTCGAGTATCAGGTGCTGGTCGATGAGCC
>JAOTZB010000422.1 GCA_029861625.1 Acidimicrobiia bacterium | reverse complement strand
CGAGTCCTACGGTGCCCCCGAGCGGCCCGTCGCCGCAGGCGACAAGAGCGGGCACTGAAAACGGCCGTAGACCTATCCGCCGAGTCCTACGGTGCCCCCGAGCGGCCCGTCGCCGCAGGCGACAAGAGCGGGCACTGAAAACGGCCGTAGACCTATCCGCCGAGTCCGGGCGAGCTTCGGCTCCGGTCAGCCGACCTCGATGAAGATGCACTCACCCGGGCACTCTTCGGCCGACTCGATCGTGGCCTCTTCCTGGCCGGCGGGCACCACCGCGAGACCCTCGGGCCCGCCTGGGTCGCTGAACACCTTGTCGCCCTCCTTGACGTACGCGAGGCCGTCATCGAGGAGCGTGAAGACATCGGGAGCAATCTCCTCGCACAATCCGTCTCCGGTGCAGAGATCCTGATCGATCCAGACCTTCATGTCGGCACGGCCTCTTTCTTCGGTGGGCACGGTGCTGTCGGGACCAGTGTTTGCTGCGCCGACGAGCGTGCGCCAGTGTAGCGGCTCGTTCCTGCGACATTGGAACCCGGGCGACGTGACGGTGGTCGCAGCGAGCGCCCCTGGCCGGGTCGCGCCGGCCGCAGCCGGTGTCATCGCCATCGGTGCTGTCCGCTCGAACGGCGGGACGGGGTGTAATGTCCGACAAGGACGAGATCCCGTGGAGGTGATCCCAGTCGACGGTTTCGACGATCCGGACGATCCGGACGAGCTCGACGACGATGGTGTCGAGCGCGACGAGCTCGACGTCCTCCGCCAGCAGGCGGACGGTCTCGAGGACGAGGTCGTTGTTCTGCGCCGACGGTTGCAGGACGCGCCCAAGCGCGTTCGCACGCTCGAGGAACGCCTGCTCGAGACCAAGGGCCAGCTCGCCCAGGCCGTCTCGCAGAACGAGAAGCTCTCCTACACGCTTCGGGAGGCGCGTGAGCACATCGCGGCGCTGAGAGAGGAGGTCGAGAAGCTCACCCAGCCACCCTCGGCCTACGGCACGATGCTCGGCGCGAACGACGACGGAACGGTCGACGTGTTCTCGGGGGGACGCAAGATCCGCGTCGCGGTCCATCCCGACCTCACCGAGGAGCTTTTTCGGGGCCAGGAAGTCGTGTTGAACGAGTCGCTCAACGTGGTCCGCGCACGCGGTGCCGAGATCAGCGGCGAAGTCGTGTCGGTCAAGGAGCTGATGGCCGATGGCAAGCGCGCCATCATCGTCGGGCGGGCCGACGAGGAACGGGTGGCCGAGCTGTCGACCGAGCTCGATGGGGTCAGGCTTCGCAGCGGCGACGCCGTCTTGATGGACGCACGGTCGGGGTTGTTGCTCGAGCGCCTGCCACGACCGGAGGTCGAGGATCTCGTTCTCGAGGAGGTACCCGACGTCACATACGAGGATGTCGGCGGGCTCGACGGACAGATCGAGGCCATCACCGACGCGGTCGAGCTGCCCTTCCTGCACCAGGAGCTGTTCGCCGAACACCAGCTGCCGGCCCCGAAGGGCATCCTCCTCTACGGCCCGCCGGGGTGTGGCAAGACCCTGATCGCCAAGGCCGTGGCGAACTCGCTCGCCAACAAGGTGGCCGCCATCAGCGGCGACGGCGAGGCCCGGAGCTACTTCTTCAACATCAAGGGTCCCGAGCTGTTGAACAAGTACGTCGGCGAGACCGAGCGGCAGATCCGGCTGGTGTTCCAGCGGGCGCGCGAGAAGTCCGAGGAGGGCTGGCCGGTCATCGTCTTCTTCGACGAGATGGAGTCGCTGTTCCGTACCCGCGGCACCGGGATCAGCTCCGACATCGAGTCCACGATCGTTCCCCAGCTGTTGGCCGAGATCGACGGTGTCGAGGCACTCCGGAACGTCATCGTCGTCGGCGCCTCGAATCGCGAGGATCTGATCGATCCTGCCATCCTGCGGCCCGGTCGGCTCGACGTGAAGATCAAGATCGAGCGACCGAACGCCGAAGCGGCGACGGCGATATTCGCCCGGTATCTCACGAGCTCGATCCCGGTCGGGCAGTCGGCGATCGACACCGTGGGCGGTGGTGACATCGACAAGGCCGTGCAGGCCATGATCGAGGAGACCGTCGCTCACATGTACGCCGTCGAGGAGCACAACCAGTTCCTGGAGGTGACGTACCAGAACGGCGACAAGGAAATCATGTATTTCAAGGACTTCTCGTCGGGTGCCATGATCGAGAACATCGTGCGCAGGGCCAAGAAGCTGGCCATCAAGCGGGTCATCGACGGCGGCCCGAAGGGTGTCGTGCTCGACGACCTCCTGGCGTCGGTCCACCGGGAGTTCAAAGAGCACGAGGACCTGCCGAACACGACGAACCCCGACGACTGGGCCAAGATCTCGGGCAAGAAGGGGGAGCGCATCGTCTATGTGCGCACGCTCATCTCCCAGAACGACGATCCCACCGGTGGCCGGGCCATCGAGCGGGTGGGTACCGGTCAATACCTCTAGGGGCTCACCAAGGTGTGACGACCGAGCCGCAGGGATGACCGCTTCGGGGGCGGGGCGACCCAGTAGGGTCCCACCGTGGCAGTTCACAAGGTCTGCGGCATCGAGACCGAATATGGCATCGTGCACCGCGGGACAGCCGATTCGAACCCGATCGAGGCTTCGTCGCTGCTCATCCGCGCCTATCTCCAGGCCGTCGATCGCAGCGGCGCACCCGGCCCGGCACCGAACGTCGTGTGGGACTTCATCGACGAGACGCCGGGAAACGACGCCAGGGGATTCTCGCCGATGGGGTCTCTCGCGCCCGAGATCGAGACCCACCTGGTGAACGCGGTGTTGACGAACGGTGCTCGGTACTACGTCGACCACGCCCACC
>JAOTZB010000110.1 GCA_029861625.1 Acidimicrobiia bacterium | reverse complement strand
CCATGTCTGATGAAAAGACCCTTGTCGAACGCAACGCTGTATTCGCCGCCGACTTCACCTACGCGGACCTCGAGATCAAACCCCGCCTCTCGACCCTGATCGTCGGTTGCGTCGATTCCCGCGTCGACCCGGCCCACCTCCTCGGTCTCGACCCGGGCGACGCAGTGGTCATGCGCAACGTCGGCGGTCGAGTCACCGACGAAGTCATCGAGCACGTCAAGATCCTGCAGGCGCTGGGCGAGATGATGATGGGCGTTGACATGAATGTCGCCCTCATTCACCACACCGGCTGCGGAGCGTCATTGTTCACGGTCCCGGACGTCGCCGAAGCGCTCACCGGAGCGCTCGAAGCCGACAGCTCTGTCATCGAGTCGCTGGCCATCGCCGACCCCGTGGACAGCATCCACACCGACATCGAGCGACTCCGATCCGCCGAGATCCTGCCTGACGAGATGCTCGTGTCGGGCTACGTCTACGACGTGAACGATGGGCACCTCGAAGAGATCGTCGCTCCATCCGCTCTGCGTGAGTCCATCGACCACTGAGACTGCCGGCACCTGGCGGGGGATGTTCGCCGTGTGCGGCGCTTCGGGTTGCAGCCGGCTCCGGGGGCTGGGGCTCAGACGGCGATGTCGCGACGGCTGAACGCCCAGCTTCCCCACATCACTACGGCTCCGACCAGTCCGAGCATGAGCAGACAGTCGCCGACCTGGAGGCCGTTTCGTAACGGGTCTCCGCCGATCAGCCAGTGGAACGGGGACAGGTTCTCGACCCACTCGAGCCCTTCGAGCTGGGGAATGATCCCCTGAGCGAAGTAGCCGAGAACCCCCACGCCCGAGCCGATGCCGATCGCGAATGACTTGCGTCCCGTGGCCGCACCCGTTGCGTAGGTCACGGCGCCGAAGAACGAAGTGAACAGGACGAGATGAACATGCATCGCCGCGAACTGCCCGGTCGAGATGTCGTCGAGCTGGGCGGGCACGATGAGCGCGAGCATTCCCAGCCAGAAGACGGAGACGATGATCACGACGCTGAGGACGAACGAAGCGAAGCGCTGCAGTGCAAGTTGGATTCGACTGACCGGGTGGGCGAGGATGAGATCCAAGGTGCTGGCTTCTTCATCGCCGGCGATGATTCGGGTGCCGGCCGAGACGGCATACACCACCAGGAGTAGCGCCACGATCAGTCCGTACACGCTGGCGGTGAGGTACCCGGACGCAGTGGAGAGGTCGTCGTAGTTGAGGGCCTCGCGCAGGCCCTGGGGATAGCTCTCGAGAGCTTCTTGGATCCCGGGCGTATTGATGGTCGGCCAGAACGCTGCGTAGCCACCACCGACCACGACGATCGCCAGCGTCCAGACGAGCACGGATCGCCGTGCATCCCAGAGCCACTTGGTGAATACGTTACGCAGCACCGCCGGCCTCGTCGCTCTGGTCGTAGTAGTGGAAGAAGAGTTCCTCCAGGTCCGCCTCCTCCACGGACAAGGTGACGACGGTATGGCGCGCCGCTTCCTTCACGAGGGCGTCGGCGCGCCCATCAAGCCGGCAACGAAGCACAGAGCCGTTGACCCGAAGGTCAGTGACTCCGGGAAGCCCGACAAAGCTCTGCGCTCGGACCGGGCCGCCGAACTGGATCTCCACCTTGCGCATCGAGCGTTCACGGAGCTCCTCGACGCGCTCGACCGTCACGAGTCGTCCGTCGCGAATCATCCCGACTCGGTGAGCGGTGCGCTGGACCTCGCTCATCACGTGTGAGGACATGAACACCGTTCGACCGTCCGCGGACACCTCATGGGCCAGGTCCGAAAACTCGTGTTGCAGGAACGGATCGAGGCCGCTGGTGGGCTCGTCGAGGATGAGCAGGTCCGGTTCATGCATGAAGGCCTGGATCACGCCGACCTTCTGGCGGTTGCCCCTCGACAGTGTCCTGATCCGGAGACCGAGATCCAGATCGAGGCGCTGGGCCAGCTCGTCGATCCGAGCGGCCGCCACACCTCCGCGCAGGTTGCCCAGGTAGGTCAGCAGCTCGGCTCCGGTCTGGCGGCCGTCGACGGCGAAGTCGCCTGGCAGGTACCCGATGCGGCGACGGAGCACGACGCCATCAGTCCGCGGATCCAGTCCCAGCACCACCGCCTTGCCCCTGGTTGGTCGGATCAGATCCAACAGCAGCCGGATCGCTGTCGTCTTCCCGGCGCCATTGGGTCCCAAGAACCCATACACCTCACCGGTGCGTACCTCCAGGTCGAGGCCGGCAAGCCCGCGGGTGGGTCCATAGTCCTTGACCAGCCCTTCAGTGCTGATAGCGACGTCAGACATCGTGCTCGTCTCCTCACCAGCGACCGTATGCACAACTCGCCATCCACGACGAGTCGAGACCCGCACAGCACCCTGCGAGCCCGGGTTGCTCGGTGCGGTCGGCACGTTCCCGACGTTCTTCGAGGCGTTCGAGTGACCTACACCGCGGAATGTGGCCGATCGAGACCGGATCACTCTTCGGCTTCCATCCCGGGGGACTATTCGGTTGGAGCGATCATCGAAGATGGGGGGCTGCTACGACACGGCTGGCGTTGCCCAGACGCGCGGATCTCCGGCTACGGATGCCCGACAACGGGCCACGAGTCGCCCACTTGGCACAGCGATTCGATGATCGCGGGCAGGTACGTTTGATCGAGATCCAACGCGCACCTCAGAACGTTGCCGAGTCCTGGGACGTCCTGAAGTTCCGCTTCGAGCTCGACGTGCCCGCGGCCATCGCCCACGAAAACGAGAGCGGCTTCGACCAAGAACCGTCAACCGGATGCCCTCGGACTCGGGGTCGCCGATCACGATGTCCACAGGCTCCGTCACGCACGTAGTTTGCCCGTTGCGGGGTGTATCTGGCAGGCGATCGAGCAGGATCTCGCATGGTGCTCGGGATCGCAGCGAACTCACGTCGCCAACCCGCTGATCAACAAGGCCGGCGGTGGGCGCACCGGTGGCTATGTGTACGGCAAACCGTCAGTGACGTGGACGTGGCGAGTCCACCCGGGAGAGAACGCGGCTACGTGTTCCGGTGTCCCATGATGTGGCTTCGACGGTGTGAACGATCCCCGTTCCACCGCGATGTCGTAGCAACCGTCACCGACGGGATACTCCGTGACGATTCCGGAGAGGCGATGGCTCTCCACCCAGGCGAGCGCCTCTCGCTCTGTCTCGAACACCGCAGACGCAAACCGCGCTTCCTCACCGTGAAAGATCCAGACCGTCTGCGCAGCGGACACCGGGGCACACTGCCCGCTCTGCGCGGCAAACGCAAGCCACTTGGACGGTCCGAGTCGCCTCCGTCAGTACCAAGCAAAGGTGGTGTGCGGTCGGCGGCTCCATGCTTGTTGTCCGGTCTCGCGCATGGCGTTGCCGAGGCGGGCCATCTGCGTGGCGTAGAGCGTGTGGCCGATGTCGTGCCATTTTCCGTGGCCGGGGAAGACCCATTCGACGTTCAGGTCAGCGATGGCATCCATGCTGTCGGCGAGGGCGTCCCAGGAGTACCAGGTCTGCTTGGGTGCGACGTCGAGCTCGTGGCGGCGATGGTTCCAGAAGAGGGCGTCGCCGGTGAAGAGGAACCGGTTGTCGACGTGGTAGACGACGTGGCCTTTCGTGTGGCCAGGCACGTGAATCGACATCACCCCATCGTCAACCAACTGGTCCGATGTGGTGATGTTGGTTGCGTACGGAGCGGCGTCGGCGTCGTCTTCGTGTATCCAGACCTGGGCGCCGTACCGCTCCGCCCACCTGTCGGCGTCGGCGACGTCGTCTCGATGGGACAACAGGACATGGCTCATGCCGCCCAGATCGTCGATGGTGTCGGTGAGGGCTCGGGTGTAACGGGGAGAGTCGACCATCAGGTTCCCGTGAGCCCGAACCGCGAGATAAGAGTGGCCGCCGAAGGAACTCGGCGAGTTGTGCCCCAGGGCAAATATGCCCGCGGTGAGCTCGACCGGGAACACGCCCTCTGGTGGGCGAGGAGCGTTACGGTTGCCGATCGACTTCGTCGGGCAAGCTACCGACGCCCGCCAAAGCATCGCTGTTTCCTCGGGAGTCGTCGGCTGCTTCGCCAGAACGGAGCGGCCGTCGGGGTCCATGCCGATGAGAGCTGGCGCCCAGTGCCGCGCTGCGTCGCAACCGATGCATCGGGTATCGACAAACCATGGTCCGTCGACGTTGTCTGAATGGGCACGGTCTTGTCTCGCCATTTCGGGACACCCATCGCTGATCAGACCCTCACGATAGAGGCTCGACCTTGCTCGAGGTCAAGCCGCTGGCGCCACGAGGCCTCAGCGGTCGACCCGAGTGAGCACACCCTGCTTTCGATTCCGCATGCCTACCCCTACGTTGTCCATCGAGAGCGGAGGGTTCCTGATGACAACGACCGAGGCCGACGCCGGAACGAACGAGCAGCAGCCTTGTGTGCCGAGCCCACGAGCCCGTGGGCCGTCTGATCCCACCGACGGAGCAGCTACCGCTGGGTCACTTGCAGGCGTTGGCGGCACCCTGCCCGCCGCTGGGCAGCTTGCCACTCGCGTTCAGCGGGATGATCGGCCCGCCGCTGTGGGGTGACGCGGCGTCGGCGGACTGGTTGAAGCCCACTGCGGCGCCCGAGTTCGGGTTGTCGGTGGTCAGACACCCCAGCGGCGTGAAGCCGTGTACGTGTGCCCCGGCCGGAACTGCGGTCGTCAGCAGTGCGCCGGCGGCCATTGCCGTTCCGATCAACGCGATTCGGATCTTGCTCATGACGGTCTCCTTCGGGTCTGTTTCCGCCTGGTACTACGTGGCGGGCAGGCCGGAGGTTCACGTATCGGTCAGAACCCGGCGGCCAGCACGGTCTCGCCGTCGGCGTCGGTCACCCAGATCCCGCTCGCGTCGGCGAGCGGCAGAGCTGACGCGAGGGTGATCTGGAGCATGCCACCCTCGACCATCAAGAAGGTGCCGGCGCTCACTCGATCTCCGACTTCCGGTGACAGCCACGCCTGGTAGGGGTCGCCGACGGCAAGCCCTTCGGCCGTCAGGACGATTTCGGTTCCCCAGCCCTTGATCACGAAGTCGGCCGAGCCCGACGCGGTCGTGCCGCTGAGCGCCACGGTGAGATCCACCGGGTCAGAGGCGATCGGTTCGCCGTCGTCGCCCGACCGGAACGCGAACGTGAGCCCGATGATCATGATGATGACCGCGGCGGCCGCGGCGGCACCCGCGACCCACTGCCGCCGACGGTGGTTCGATCGCTCGGTCTGAACCCGTTCGGCGACCCGAGAGCCCAGATCGCTCGGCGTCGGTGGAAGCTCGGCGTCGATGTCGACGTCGGCCAGCGTCGCCGCCACCGATCCGAGCTCACCCAGTTCGGATCGGCAGGCGGGGCAGCCGTCGAGGTGAGCCTGGAACGCGGGAAGGTCACCGGCGGCTCGACGGCCGAGCGCCACGTCGATGAGCTCCTCGCGCCACGAACGGCAGCCCGGCTCGTTCATGGTTGCTCCCATCCCAGCTCTTCGAGGGCCAGCCGGAGCGCCCGCAGGCCGTAGTAGACGCGGCTCTTGATCGTTCCGACCGGGACCCCGAGCTCGGCCGCCACGTCATCGTAGGGCCGGTCGCGCGTGTGGACCTCGACCAGCGCAGTCCGGTGTTCGGGCCGGATGCGGAGCAGTGCCTCCTCGACCTGCCACACGACCGCCAGACGGTCGATGTCGGATTCGACGACGGCCACTTCGATGCTGTCGCCACCAGCCGCACGAGGTCGCACAGCCCGGGCCCGGGCCAGATCGATGACCACGTTCCTCACGATGGCGAACAGCCACGTGCGCAGCGAACCGAGATCCTCATCGAAGCGCTGGGCGTTGCGCCACGCACGAACGAAGGTCTCCTGAACCGCCTCTTCGGCCAGCTGGGTGTCGCCGAGCGATCGACTGGCGAACCGGAACAGCTCCGGCCCGTGGGCGGCATACGCCGCCTCGATTCCGTGCTCGGTCGCGAGTGAGCGGTCACCGAGCCCAAGTCGATCACGAACTGCCATACCCAACCATACGAGCCGACCGTCCGTGGAGTTCACATGAACTTCCCGGCACCTTCGGCCGTATCCCCCCGCGGATCCGCACCCTGCGGTACGAGAAGGGAACTCTGATGGCACTACGACGACTGATGGCCCTGGCGCTCGGCGTGGCGCTGCTGGCGGCCGCCTGCGGCAGCGACAGCGACGACGGGAGCTCAGCGGACACCAGCGAGGCGGCCGACGACACCGCCGAGTCCGCGGACATAGAGCTGGCCGACACCGGGTTGGGCACGGTGCTCGTGTCGGGCGGGCTGACGTTGTACGGGTTCACGCCCGATGCACAGGGTCCGAGCGTGTGCAACGACGACTGTGAGGCGGCTTGGCCACCGCTGCTGCTCGATGAGGTGACCGTCGGCGAAGGCCTCGACGGGAGCCTGTTCGGCACCGCAGCACGCGCCGATGGGACGCTGCAGGCGACCATCGACGGTTGGCCGCTCTACTTCTTCTCCGGCGACGCCGCCGCGGGTGACACCAACGGTCAGGCGGTCAACGACGTCTGGTGGGTCGTCGAAGCCGACGGCACCCTCGTCGGCGCGCCGTAGCGCTCGTCGTCGCTCAGCTCCAGGGGACGCAGACGACCGATCCACGGGGCCGACCGATCGACGGTCGGCCCCGATCGGGGTGGTTCCGAGGCGCCACCGAGCTTGTCGGATGGGACGTTCGGCTCTGCTAGTGGTGGCCACCGGCGGTGTATTGATCAACCAAGGCACCTCGACGGAGGTATCCGGATGGATCAACTCACCAAGCCACAGGTCGACGACGCGGAATCGCTCCGACCCAGCGACGGAACGATGGCTGCCACAGCCACGGGCCTCACGAAGACATATGGGAAGGGTGACACGCAGGTCGTCGCGCTCGATCACGTCGACATCGGTTTCGAAGCGGCCAGGCTCACCGCGATCATGGGGCCGTCGGGCTCCGGGAAATCGACGCTGATGCACTGCATGGCCGGCCTCGATGCCGTGACCGAGGGTGATGTCCGCGTCGGCGACACTCGGATCTCCGAGCTGTCCGACAAAGAGCTCACCCTGCTGCGACGACAACGCCTCGGCTTCATCTTCCAGGCGTTCAACCTCGTGCCCACGCTCAC
Organism: Acidimicrobiia bacterium; assembly: GCA_029861625.1. Classification (GTDB taxonomy): domain Bacteria; phylum Actinomycetota; class Acidimicrobiia; order Acidimicrobiales; family JAHEJN01; genus JAOTZB01. The sequence continues at coordinate 3,517 of JAOTZB010000110.1, read as the reverse complement.
CGCCGAGGAGAACATCTTGTTGCCCCTGTTGCTCGGCGGCCGCGAGCCGGACCCCGAGTGGAAGACACAGGTGATCAACAGTCTCAAGCTCGACGATCGACTCCACCACCGTCCCGACGAGCTCTCGGGCGGCCAGCAACAACGCGTCGCGGTGGCCCGCGCACTCGTGACCCGGCCCGACATCATCTTCGCCGACGAACCGACCGGCAACCTCGACTCGAAAAGCGGACACGAGGTCCTTGGGTTCCTCCGACGCGCCGTGGACGACTGGCATCAGACCGTGGTGATGGTCACCCACGATCCGTCGGCTGCCTCGTACGCCGATCTCGTGATCTTCCTGCGAGACGGTCATGTGGTCGGTCGCCTCGAAGAACCAACTTCTGATCTCGTCTACGACCGGATCAAGTCGCTGGAAGCGTGACGTCATGCGCTCCATGTTGAGACTCAGCCTCCGCAATCTCGCCGGCAATCGTCTGCGGTTCATCCTCACCACGTTCGCCATCCTCGTGGGCGTGAGCTTCGTCGTCGCGTCCTTCGTGCTCACCGATGGATTGATCCGGACCTTCGACGAGCTCGTCGAGGACGCCAATGCAGACGTCGACGTCGAGGTTCGCGCCCGCAGCGAATTCGACGAGATCGACTTCACCCTCCGGCCGATCGACGAGGCACTCATCGACGTGGTCGCCGAGGTCGAAGGCGTCGAGGAGATCTGGCCGACGGCCTCGAGCACGAAGATCTTGCCCGTCAAGGCCAACGGCGAGCCGATCAAGACATCCCTGGCTCCAGCCTTTTCGGGCAACTGGGTCGACTCGTCGATATCTCCCTTGACGATCGTCGAGGGCGAGGCCCCCGACGAGCCCAGTGAGTTCGTGATCGACGAAACCACCGCCGACCGGGAGGGTTTCGTTGTCGGCGAGGTGTATGACGTCATCGGTTCCGACGGGAGCGAACCGTTCACCTTGGTCGGCATCTCGCGCTTCGGAGAGGAGAATGCCCTGGGTGGCGCGGTGCTGTCGTCGTTCACGCTCGACGAACTGCAGCGACTCGACGGCAGCGAAGGTCTGATCACCGTGATCGACGTCGCCGCGCCGGACGTCGAGCGCGACGTGTTGGTCGACCGACTCACTGCCGTGCTCCCCGACGATGTCGAGGCAGTCGACATCAGCGTCGTGGTCGAGGAGGCTCAGTCGGACATCAGCGACATCATCGGCATCTTCGGCAACATCTTGCTGGCATTCGCCCTGGTCGCCGTGTTCGTGAGCACGTTCATCATCAGCAACACGTTCAACATCCTGCTCGGTCAGCGGGTGCGGCAACTCGCGCTCCTGCGAGCCCTTGGCGCCAGCGCGGCTCAGGTCCGGTTCAGCGCGATCTTCGAGGCGCTGGTCGTCGGCGTCGTCGCGTCCGTCGTCGGGCTCGGCGGTGGGGTGGCGCTGGCGCTCGGTCTCCGCGGGCTCATGAACACCCTCGGCTTCGACATGCCGAGCATGGACATCATCCTCGCGCCCCGCACGATCGTCGTCGCCGCGGTGGTCGGCATCGGCGTCACCCTCTTCGCATCGCTGTCGCCGGCCCGACGAGCTGCCACCGTCCCGCCGGTTGCCGCGATGCGTGCCGGGTTCCGGTTCGGTTCGGGCGAGGGAACGCGCCGGACGATCATCGCGATCATCCTCTCGGTGCCCGGCGTGGCCGCCATGGGCTATGGGCTCTTCGCCAGCTCCGACAGCACGGCGCTCAAGCTGGCGGGCCTGGGTGCCGGCGCGGTGTTGATCTTCGTCGCCGTGTCGATGTTCGCACCTCTCTTCTCGAGCCCGTCCGCGTCGTTCCTCGGTGCGCCGCTCGAGCACGTCCCCGGTTAACGGATCACCGGCCACATGGCCCGCGAGAACGCGGCCAGGAACAACAAGCGAACCGCGTCGACGGCTGCGGGTCTGATGATCGGGCTCGCGTTGATTGCCATGGCGAGCGTGGTCGCGGCGTCACTGAAGGACTCCATCCGCACCGAGCTGGGTACGACACTCACCGCGGACTTCCTCGTCACGGGACCGAATCAGGGGGACTTCAGCAACCGGCTGGCGGATGATGTCGCGGCACTGCCCGAGTTCGACGTGGTGTCTGCGGTTCGGTACGGCAACGTCCGTATCGACGGTTCGCAGAAGGGCGTGGTCGGCACCGACCTCACCGTCATCACCGACATGCTCGAGATCGATGTGTTGGAGGGCGACCCCGCGAGCGTGGCCGATCCCGGCTCGATCCTGCTCTCCAGGGAAGCAGCCGACGATCAGCTCGTCGGGGTGGGTGACCCGCTCATGGTCGAGTTCGCAGCCACCGGGTCACAGATCCTCACCGTCGGGGCGATCTACGACAACCCATTTCTGATCGAGCACTACGTGATCGACCTGTCGGGCTGGGAACAGAACTTCGACTCCCAGAACGACTCGGTGATCTCGGCCAAGCTCGCGCCAGGAGTCGACCTCACCACCGCCAAGGCCGCGCTCGAGCCCCTCGAGACGCAGTTCCCGCAACTCGACTTCGAGACGCGGAACGAGTTCCGCGACCGTTTCGAGGGTCAGCTCGACTCCCTCCTGGTGATCATCAACGTCTTCCTCGGGTTGGCGATCCTGGTCGCACTGCTCGGCATCACCAACACCATGGCGCTGTCGGTGCTGGAGCGCACGCAGGAGATCGGCTTGATGCGGGCCATCGGAATGACCCGCCGCCAGACCCGCAGCATGATCCGGGCCGAAGCAGCAGTGGTCTCGCTCTTCGGCGCCATCCTCGGCGTCGTTGTCGGCCTGGCGTTCGGGTGGATGGCGGTCATCGCGATTCCCGACTCGATCATCAGCGAGCTCTCGATCCCGATCCGCACACTTGCGGTCTACGTGGTGATCGCCACGATCGCAGGGCTCGTCGCGGCGTCGTTGCCGGCCCGGCGAGCCTCCCGACTCAACGTGCTCGACGCCATCGCCCAGGCGTGAGGACGTCCGGCACGGGATGAGTGCCTCGCGGTTCGGGCTCAGCCGCGCCCGTTGGGCGACCGGCCGGAGAGATCGGGCTGGCCCGTCGTCTGCACGACCAGTTGCCAGGTGTCGCCCTCGGGGTCGAGCTGACGTCGCCGACGGGTGACGAGGTGCAGGGGAACAACCGTGAAACGGCTGTTCCAGCGACCGACCATCGCGTTGGTGAACCCGCCAAGAGCCGCGTGAACGGCGTGTTGGCCGAGCGCATTGCAGTAGTGGGCATCCCATGCGTTCGCGGGCAGGCTTCGAATCGTGTAGCTCGGGTCGATGTACTTGACGCTGACGGGCCGGCCGACCGCCTCGAAGTGCGCACGGATGCGGTCACGCAGGAACACCCCGACGTCGCCGAGCTTCTTGTTGCCCGAGGCGTCGGTGGCGTCACCGGACCCGACCCAGTGCTGGCCGGCCCCCTCGGCCACCAGGATCACGGCGTGGCTTCGCGCCTCCAGTCGCTGGTCGAGCTCTTCGAGGAGTCCGGAGACGCCGTCGAGCGCGAA